>JAGCMD010000024.1 GCA_017646765.1 Elusimicrobiaceae bacterium
GCGGCACCACACGCGACACCGTGGAAGAAACCTTGGAACTAAACGGCCAAAAGATTATTTTAACCGATACCGCCGGCATCCGCGCCCACGCGTTAGACGTGGCCGAGCAGGAAGGCATGCGCCGCAGTAAACGCGCCATGGCAAGTGCCGACGTGATTTTGTTTGTGTTAGACACTTCCCGCCCTGTTACGCCGGAAGAAAAAACATTGTGGGCCGATATTCAAAAAGAAAACAAGCGTACGCTTATCGTGCTTAACAAGTCCGATAAACCCGCGGCCGGCACGCCCGATTTGGACAATTTACCGTCGTACAAACAGTTCACTGTTTCGTGTAAAAAAGGAAACGGCCTAGACGATTTGAAAAACGCCCTAACCGCACCGTTAAACGACGTGGAAAAAGACGGCCTTATGATTTCCAACTTGCGCCATTACGAAGAATTATTACGCGCGCAAACCGAATTGGATAGTGCCTTCATGCAGGTAGATAAACAGGCGGGCGGCGAAATTTACGCCGAGCATATCCGCGGTGCTTTAACGCACTTAAAAGATTTAACCGGAGAAGTTACACCCGACGACGTGCTGGGCGTAATTTTTTCCAAATTTTGTATGGGGAAATAAAAGATGTTTGTTTGCAACGAACAATATGATGTAGTGGTAATCGGCGGTGGGCACGCCGGGTGCGAGGCCGCTTTGGCGGCTGCCAAACTGGGCGCTAAAACCTTACTACTGACGCAAAATTTAGATACGATTGCCCAAATGTCGTGCAACCCCTCTATCGGCGGAATTGCCAAAGGCCAAATCGTGCGCGAGATTGACGCACTCGGCGGTGCCATGGGCCGCGTAACCGATTTTTCCGCCTTGCACTATCACATGCTAAACACGGGCAAAGGCCCGGCCGTGCACTCCCCGCGCGTACAGTGTGATAAAAAAGTGTACCAGTTTACGTTTAAGCACTTTTTGGAGTTGCAACCCAACTTGGATATCATGCAAGATGAGGCCGTCCAAATTACCACGACGGACGGTACCGTTAGCGGCGTGCTTACCTTGCGTGATACGCTCTACAAAACTAAAACCGTTATTTTGACAACCGGTACTTTTTTGGGCGGCACCATTCACATCGGCACCGTGATGACGCCCGGCGGGCGGTATAACGATATGCCGTCTAATTTGCTTTCCGAAAATTTAAGTAAAGAACTCGGCTTGCACCTCATGCGCTTTAAAACGGGTACGCCCATGCGCATTAACGCGCGCGGGCTTGATTATTCCAAATTCCGCTTGCAACCCTCGGACAACCCGCTGCAGCCGATTTCTCATTTTACCGACGTAAAAGAACAGCAAAAGCGGAATTTTTTAAGTTGCTATATTACCCACACTACGCTAGATACCGATAAAATCTTGCGTGAAAATTTCCAACGCTCGGCTATGTACGGCGGCAACATCCACAGCCAAGGGCCGCGTTATTGTCCGTCGGTAGAAGACAAAATCAAAAAATTTCCGGAAGTAACTTCGCACCCCTTGTTCTTAGAGCCCGAAGGCGCGCACACCGAAGAATTTTATATCCAAGGTTTCTCTACCAGTATGCCCGAGGACGTCCAGCGCGCGTTGATTGCCTCCGTGCCCGGTATGGAAAACGCCTCTATTACGCGCATGGGTTACGCGGTGGAATATGATTGTTCCGACCCGCGCGACTTATATCCGCAGTTGGAAAGCAAAATTGTACCCGGTTTATTTTGTGCGGGTCAAATCAACGGCACCACCGGCTACGAAGAAGCCGGCGGGCAAGGGCTTATCGCCGGTATCAATGCCGCGCTAAAAGTGCAGGGCAAAGAGCCGTTTGTGCTCCGGCGCGACGAAGCATATATCGGCGTGCTTATAGATGACCTTGTTACCAAAGGCGTTAACGAGCCCTACCGTATGTTTACTTCCCGTGCCGAGTACCGCATTTTACTGCGTAACGACAACGCCGATTTGCGTTTAATGCCGCACGCTTTCCGGCTCGGATTATTAGATAAAAAATACCTGCCCGCTTTTGAAAAATACCGCGCGTTGTGCGACACCTTAAAAACCGATTTGAACGCGCCCGTTGCGGGCGAGCCGGACTTGTTCCCGTGGTCGCTTGAAAAAGCGCGCCGCCACGCGGAAATTCATCACAAATACGAAGGATATTACGAACGCAACAAAAAAGATGCCGAAAAACTGGCCGAAGTAGATGCGATTAAAATTCCCGAAGGGTTTGACCCTTCTTCCGTGCGCGGGCTGCTGTTTGAAAGTGCCCAAAAATTGCGCGAAATAAAACCGCAAACCTTAGGGCAAGCCAGCCGTATCCCGGGGGTAACTCCGTCGGATATTCAGCTTTTGGCCGTACATATTGAGCGGTTTAGGAGACTTAAACATGTGGCAAACTCTCGCTGATTTTGCGCGTCAAATTTCGTTGCCGCTTTCACCCGCGCAAGCCCAAACGCTTGTTAAGTACGCGCAGCTTGTGTGGCAGAAAAAAGATTTCTTAAATTTAACAAGCGCGGAGGATTTAAACGAAATTTTGACGCGCCATATCTGTGACGGTTTACAAGGCGCGGCGTGCGTACGTAAACTGGCCGGACAAAAAGAGTGGAAGGAATTTTCACTCATAGACGCCGGCTCCGGCGCGGGATATATCGGCTTGACCATAGCCGCCGCGTTGCCGCAAGCGCAAATAACGCTGGTGGAAAGCATTGAAAAGCGTTGCGCGTTTATGAATTGGGTTATTTTGCAACTCGGCCTAAAAAATGTGCAAGTTAAGAATATGCGTTTGGGAGAAAAAAAAGACTTGCAAGCCGATTTTGTAACCGAGCGCGCTATGGGACAACTGCCCGATATTTTAGGGATTTGTTTAAGTGCTGTTAAGCCCGACGGCGTGTTTATAGCCTACCAGGGGGAAAACTCGTTAGCTGCTGAACTGGACTCTGCTAAATACGGCGGAACATTTTTGCAAACATATCATTACGAGTTGCCGTCTGATAAAAAAGTTCGTCATTTAGTTTTATTTGAGAAAGGGAAAAATAATGGGTAAAGGTTTATTCAAAATTTTCTTGGTACTGATCCTGATTGTCGCAGTAGGGATGAGTATTGGCTGTTCGTGGGAACTGGGTGATGTAATGAAAGCACTCTTTGCCGATAAACCACGAATTGCTTCTCCGGCACAGTCAAACCAAGAATACCAACGTGGCCGCGCGCAAGAGTTACGCCCGGATATCAGCGTGCCGCCGCCGGCACAGCCGACGGACCCGACCCCGCAAACACAACCCGTACAACCGCCGGAGCAAAAGGATTTTACACAAATGATTTCCGGATTAGAACAAATCGCACACATTGCGTCCGAACAGCCCGGCATAGAAGCTATTCCTACCCAGGCCATCCGCCCGGCGGATGCTGCGCACAAGGTTCGTTGGGCGCCGCCGCCGCCCGGTTTTTTCACCGCGGATACATTTAACTATCTTATTTACCGGGAGAAAAACCCAGTAACCTCCAGCATCAAATCGGTACTGGACACTATCCACGGTAATCTTATGTTAGATTTAACACCGTTTACGGTTATCATAAAGCCCAACAAATTACTTGTCATGCTGTTTGCTTCTAAGGACAGCTACCACGATTTTACGCATTTACCGTCCTGGTCGGGGGCCTCCTCGGACTTGCAATCGGACACTATGTATGTGATAGAAGGCAGCAGTTTTTATGCGCTATCCGTGCACGAATTAACCCATTTGTATTTTGACGGTTACTTTTTGCCGACGATTTCTCCCTTGTGGCTCAGTGAGGGGATGGCCGTTTATATGCAAATTTACGCTTCCAAGCAAAAACCCTCGTGGGTGGACCACAGTTTGCGCCGCATTTTATCGGGAGAAATCATCCCCTTTGACGAAATGACCACCACCGAGGATTTAAACTCATACGATACTTCCCGCGCCGAACTGTGGTATACGCAAGCCTATAGCGTGGTAGATTATTTATTAAATAACCGTACACGCGACGAGTTTTATAAGTTTTGCAACGAACTCAAAAATAAAACGCCGTTATACCAGGCACTCTATCGCGCTTACGGAATGCCCTTTAACAAAGTGAGCGTTTTGCAAAACGTGTGGTTGCATGATTTACAAAAAGACTATCAAGACGGACGGCTTTTCCAAACTCCGCCGACACAAGTCAAACAAGCACCTCCTGCCGACGGAATGACGCCGCAGTCTCCCGCTAAACCGGCTGCTTGGGCCACCCCCAAAAAACCGGCCGCGCAAAAAACTAAAATCAATAAATTAGAAACGGTAGACCCCAAAAAGTATTGGGAGGGAACCGCCCTATGACAGAAATTTGGACCCATATCCCCATTATGGCCGAGCAAATTGCCGATTTACTGCTCCAAAACCCGGACGGAGTATACGTGGATGCCACCCTGGGACTCGGCGGGCACACGCGCTTATTTTTAAGCCGCTTAAGCCCCCGGGCACGCATTTTTGGTTTTGACAAAGATGAAGAAGCCCTGCAGCTGGCCCGGGAACGCGTGGCCGACACGCGGCTTGAGGCTGTTCACGCCAGTTACACCCAAGCGCCGGATGTTTTACACGCCCAAGGCATTGACGGGGCCGACGGGGCTTTATTTGATTTGGGGCTCAGTTCATACCAATTGGATAATCCGAGCCGCGGGTTTAGTCTGTTGCAAAACGGCCCGTTAGATATGCGCTTTGATTTATCGGCCAAACTGACCGCTGCGGATATTGTCAACACGTGGCCGTTAGACAAACTGGAATATATCTTATGGGAATACGGCGAAGAACACCAGGCAAACAAAATTGCCCTAGCCATTATGAAAGCACGCAAAGAAGCCGCTATTACAACTACGCAAGCGCTCAGGCAAATTGTGGAAAGCGTTGTGCCGCGGTATGGCAAAAAACATCCCGCCACGCAAACTTTTCAGGCGCTTCGCATTGCGTGTAACGACGAGCTGAACACCGTACAAACCGCATTAAATACGCTAGAGCAGTTAATTCGCCCCGGCGGGCGGGCGGCTATATTGACCTTTCACTCGTTAGAGGACCGCCTTGTTAAAAATCATTTCAAAATGTTGGCCCAAACGGGCCATTGGACGCTTGTAAACAAACACGCACTTGCTCCAAAATATGATGAAATCCGCCAAAACCGCCGGGCCCGAAGCGCCAAACTGCGTGTGGTAGAGAGGAAAAAATAATGCCCATTTTCAGAATCATGTTTTTAGCCGCTATTTTAGCCTTTTTAGTTGTGTGGATTCGCACAGAAGTGGACCGGTCCGGGCGGGAAATCGGCAAATTGCAAAACGAAGTGGAAATTAAAGAGGCCCGCAACCAGTATTTGAAACTGGAAATTTTACGTTTATCAAACCCGGAAACTATTTCCGTTCAAGCTAAGGAGCAATTCGGATTTGAACCTATCCACCCGACGCGTGTGGTGGTGTTGGATAAATAAGTATGCTAAGAAGAAGCGTTTCATCCTCTATGGTTTCAACCCTCAAAACACGGATGCGTGTGATGGGGTTACTGATGCTGCTTATTCCGCTCGTCATTTTTGTGCGTTTGTTCTATATGCAAACTTTTTTACATGAAGAATTTTCTTCTAAGGCCGAACGCGCCATTTACAATTATTTAGCCGAAGACCGCATCCGCGGAAAAATTCTGGATATAAACGGACGCTCCTTAGCTGAATCGGTGCGGACACACTCGTGCGGTATCAGCAAACGTTACGTGCAAGACAAAAATAAAACGGTGGATTTTTTAGCGCAAACACTTGATATACCCAAAAAACAAATTTTAGAAAAATGGAAACAAAACACCCCTTTCTTCTTCGTCGCTAAAAAAATCAAGCCGGACAATTACATTAAAATTGCCGAAATTTTACGCACCCCTTTGGGGCAAGGGTTGGAACTAACGCCGGAATATGAACGCATCCACCCATACGACAAAAGCGCGCTGGATTTATTGGGAGCGGCCAATTCTAAAAATTTAGGGCTATCGGGCCTGGAGCAAATGTATAACTCCGAACTCAGCCAAGACATCAGCAAAAAACGCGCTAAACACGCCCGGCGCGGCGCCATCATTTATGACCGAAATCTTAAAGAGGAACTTTCCGTCGGGAACCTTTATTTAACCATTGACGAGGTTGCCCAATACCACGCCGAAAAAGCCCTCTACAAAGCCGTGGAAGAAGTAGGGGCCGAGCGCGGAGTAGCCCTTGTGCAAGAGCCCGCCAGCGGAAAAATTTTAGCCGCCGCCTCTTATCCGGTAGTAGACGGGCAATCACTGGCGTTCCAATTTACCTACGAGCCCGGCTCCACCTTTAAAACGATTGCCATTGCCGCCGCACTGGACGCCGGAAGTGCCAGCATTACCGACGCAGTAGATATGGAAGGCCGCCAATGGGAAGTTGCCAAAGGGTTTATCGTCAAAGACAACCAACACAAAAAAGATTTCCTTTCTATCCCGGAAATTATGCAACTTTCGTCCAATATCGGAGCCGGAAAAATTGCGCTGGACCTGGGAGCTAAAAATCTGTTCTATTATATTAAAGCCTTCGGTTTTGGCTCTAAAACCGATATCAATTTTAACGGCGAATCTAAAGGCAGCGTGGCGATGTACACCAAGTGGACAAAAGTGGATACCGTTACCAAAGGATACGGTTACGGCATTGCCGTTACACCTATTCAACTGATTAACGCTTATTCGGCCATTGCCAACGGCGGGGTGCTCATGCAGCCGCATTTAATTGACCGCATTGAATATGCTAACAAAAAAATAGAAAAACGCGCCAAACCCATTAAAATACGCCGCGTACTAAAAACCGACACAGCCGTCACCATGACCAAAGTTTTACAAAGCGTCGTAGAAAACGGTTCGGGTAAACGGGCCCAAATTAAAGGGTATAACGTCGCCGGCAAAACAGGCACCGCCGAAAAATTAAGCAAAGAAGGGGGATATGGCAAACGTAGCCACGTCGTATCTTTCTGCGGGTTTGTACCTGCCACCAAACCGCAGTTTACCATTTTAGTTATTTTAGATAACCCGGCCAAATATACCTTCGGCGGAACGGCTGCCGCACCGGTGTTTAAGGAAATTGCCCAGCCGCTTTTGGCCCGCAAAGGGGTCAAGCCGGATCAGTTAGATTTTGATTAAATATACAGAGAGGAGAAATTAACATGAAATTAAATTTAACACTCCGTAAAATAACGGAAATTATGCAAGGTAAACTGGTGGGGGGAAACCCGGATGAAAAAGTCCTTTCCTTTGTAACAGACAGCCGGATTGTTTCCGCTTCCGATGCGTTTATCGCTTTAAAAGGGCAAAATTTTGACGCCCGCCAATTTATTCCCCAGGTGCTTGAAAAAGGCGCGCGTGTCGTCGTAGCCCAAGAGCAAGGTTTTACCGTTCCCACAAACACGTCTGCGGCGTTTATTTTGGTAAAAGACCCACGCATGGCCTTACAAGAACTCGCCAAATATCACCGCTTGCAACATACCCTTAAATTGGCCGCTATCACCGGCTCAAACGGCAAAAGCACTACCAAACAAATGCTTTGTGCGATCTGCAAAACGGCCGGGGAAACCGTCGCTAACGTAGGCAATTTTAATAACCAATTCGGCGTGCCTTTCTCACTCTTGGAAATCCAACCTAAGCACGCGTTTGGCGTATTTGAATTAGGCGCCTCCCACCCGGGAGACATTGATGAAATTGCCCGCTTGGCCGTGCCGGATGTGGCCGTAATTACCAACGTATCTGCCTCTCACTTAGAATTTTTCCACGATTTGGAAACGGTCTATAAAACCAAGTCCGAAATTGCCCGCCACTTAAATGCGGGCGGCACCTTGGTTTATAACCTGGATGACCCCTTCCTAAAACGCCTTGAGCAAGATTTTAAAGGCAAAAAACTATCGTTTGGTTTCTCGCCGGATGCCGACTTGCGCATTTTGGAGACAGATGATTTTTCATTTATCTACAAAGGTGAAACTTACACCCTACCGAAACAGTTTGAACGGCACGATAAACTAAACGCGGCGGCCGCCGCGGCAGCTGCTATTTGCCTGGGGCTGTATATGAACAATATCCGGCAAGGGCTGCTTAACTTTATCCCGATGCCTATGCGGCTGGAGCGGTTTGTTAAAAACGGCGTACGCTTTATTTTAGATTGTTATAATGCCAACCCCGCCAGCATGAAAAACGCGTTGGAAATTTTAGGGCGCGAGCCCGACTCGCCGCGGATTGCCGTTTTGGGCGATATGAAAGAATTGGGAAAAGATTCGGCGTTTTATCACCGTACAGTTGCCCAGCAAGTCTTAGACAATAAAATTGATGCGGTCTTTTTAGCCGGGCCGGAAATGCATCACGCATACGAATTGCTAAAAGCCGCCCCGGGCATAAAGGCCCATTACGCCCAAGCCCCGGCGGCGTGGTTACCGGGCTTAAAAAAAGCGCTCAGTTCCGGCGGAACGTGCTTAATAAAAGCATCCCACTCTATGCATTTTGAAAATATCTTTAAGGAGATTTAATTATGTTTTACTACTTATCCCTGTTTAAAGACGATATTAGTTTTCTTAATATTTTCAATTATATTACGTTTCGCACCGGGGCAGCCATCTTTACGGCGTTCTTTTTGACGCTGCTGATCGGCCCGCGCGTGGTAGCTAAATTGCGCTCCTATAAGATACAGCAAATTGAACGCGACTACGGCCCGGCCTCGCACTTATCCAAAAGCGGCACACCGACGATGGGCGGCATTTTGATTTTTGCCAGCTTAATCGCCAGCGTGCTGCTGTGGGCGCGGTTGGATAGTGCCTACATTTGGCTACTCGTATTTACAACGGTTGTACTGGGTTTTGCCGGCGTAATGGACGATTACACCAAACTCGTTAAGAAAAATCCGGAAGGCATGAAATCTTCCATTAAACTGGCCATCCAATTATTTACCGCTTTTGTGGTGGTAGGTTATCTGGGCGTAAACCCACCCAACGGGCAGTATGCTACATCGCTGATTATCCCCTATATGAGCAAAATGTTTATTGACTTGTCCGTATTTTATTTTGCTTTTGGGATGCTGGTAATTGTCGGTTCCTCTAACGCCACCAATTTGACGGACGGCCTGGACGGGCTGGCCAGCGGATGTATGGTTTTTACCGCCGCTACGTACGGGATATTTGCCTATCTAGCCGGCAACATACAATTTGCCGATTATTTAAAAATTATTTACGTACCCGGGGCAGGGGAAATTACCGTTTTTATGGGGGCGTTAATCGGCGCATGCTTAGGATTTTTGTGGTTTAACGCCTATCCGGCCCAAGTATTTATGGGCGACACAAGCTCGCTGTTTTTGGGCGGCGTTATCGGCACGGCAGCGTTGTGCGTCAAGCAAGAGCTTCTCTTGCCGATTGCCGGCGGTATTTTCGTATTGGAAACTTTATCCGTCATGTTGCAAATGGGATATTTTAAACTTACACATGGCAAGCGATTATTTAAAATGGCACCCATTCACCATCATTTTGAACTTTTAGGTATTGCCGAGCCGAAGGTAATTGTACGGTTTTGGATTGTAGGAGCTATGCTGATGCTGTTGGCGTTAGCGTCCTTAAAAATCAGGTAATTTATGGTTACATTATTTCGCGCGGCCTCGCGCAAGCGCCCCAACACCTTGCTACGCAAATCGTCCGTCTCTTCCCGTCGTCAAAATGAGGGAACGCCTTGGCGGCCGTTGCGGCTTGATAAGCGACTTGTCATCATTACGTTGGCGTTTGTTATGACGGGGCTTGTGTTTACTTATTCGTCCAGCGCGTTTGATTCGTCGTCGTTTTTTAAACGGCAGCTTATCTTTGATGCAATGGGGCTTATGCTGGCCATAATACTATCGCAATTTTACAGCAAGTTGCAACAATTAAAATGCTTTAAGCCCATTTATTTAATGTATTTGACCTGGGCCCTTTTGGTGGCGGTTTTGTTTACACGCACCCAGGCCCATGTACACCGGTGGATTGACTTTGGTTTTTTTAAATTACAGCCTTCGGAAATTGCCAAAGTAACGCTGGTAATTTACATAGCTGATTATCTGGAAAATGCCGCCGGGCGGCTGGCTAAAAATTGGCGCTTGCTGCTTAAACCCATGGCGGTGGCCGGAATAACCCTGGGGCTTATTTTGGCCGAGCGGGATTTTGGCACGCCGTTTTTGATGGGTATCGTGTTTGTATGTATGATGCTGGTAGCCGGGATGCGTATTTGGCATATTTTAGTGCCGGGAATACTCATTTCTCCGCTCATTGTACATCAATTATTTTTCGTGGGATACCGCCGCGAACGCATCTTTTCCTTTTTAAATCCGTTTGCCAGCGAAGGCAGCACCGGGTACCAACTTGTGCAATCGTTTTTGGCCGTCGGCTCGGGCGGATGGTTTGGCAAAGGGTTAGGCAATAGCGAACTAAAACTGGAGTATTTGCCTGCCGCCCATACGGACTTTATTTTCTCCGTTATGTGCGAGGAGTTCGGTCTATTTCGCATCATACTCATCTTGTTGGGCTTTTGTTGGATATTGGTACGCGGCATTAGTTTGGCCAGTGTAGCCAAATCGCACTTTCGCAGTTTGGTTATTTTCGGGCTCAGTATTACGATTTGTCTGCAGGCGTTTTTTAATATGGCTATGGCTATTGGTCTAATGCCCACCAAAGGGATTGCCTTACCGTTTTTTTCGTACGGAGGCTCGTCGGTAGTAATGACGCTTGTGATGATGGGTATTATCCTTAATTTAGCCGCTGTAGACAGTGCCAAAAACAACATCCGCGAAGATGTGACAACTTATAAACATAGGAATAAATAATTTATGAACAAACGCTTTTTGATTGCTTCCGGCGGAACCGGGGGCCACTTCTACCCGGGCTTTGCCATCGGAAAGGCTCTACGCAAACACGGTTGCGCGGTACTTTTTATCGTGCGCAAAAACGATCCGGCCGCCCAAATTTTGGAAGCCCACCATCTGCACTACCGCGAAATTGATTTTACCGGGCTGCCGCGTTCTATGAACCCGCTGCGCCATTTGCGCTTTACAGGTAAATTTTTTAAATCACTTAACCAAACCCGGCGTATCGTGCGTGAATTTCGCCCGGACATGGCCCTAGGTATGGGGGGGTATATTTCCTTCCCGCTTATTTTTACGGCCCATTTAATGGGCATCAAAACCGCTGTGCACGATTCTAACGCTTGTCTGGGCCTGGCTAACCGCATCTGTGGGAAATTTGCTGATTTATTTATGCTGGGCTTGCCGCTTATTACGCCGCGTAAAGGCACCGTGCTTACCGGCACACCGATCCGTCAAGAATTTGAGGAGCCCGCTGACCGGCAGAAACTGCTTAGCGGCTTGGGGTTGGACCCGGCGCTTCAAACGGTGCTGGTAGTGGGGGGGAGCCAAGGGGCCAAAAATTTAAATGTAGCTGTAGCGCACTTGGCTAAAACAAACACCCGGTGTCAATTTATCCACATTACCGGGGAACGCTGGTACACCACCGTACGCGAAATGCACGAAGGCAACCCGCGCGTAGCGGTGTTGCCTTACAGCCACGAGATTTACGCGCTGATGAAATCGGTAGATGCGGTCATTTGCCGCAGCGGGGCCAGCACCCTGGCCGAAGTGATTTACTGCCAATTACCGGCGCTGCTGGTACCGTTTCCGCACGCAGCGGGCAATCACCAATACTACAATGCTAAAATTTTGGCAGATGCCGGTTGTGCAACGCTCGTGGAAGATAACGACCAACTCCAAGGAAAATTAACAACGGCTTTTGAAACCATGTCAAAAGGCCAAAAGTTAGCCGCCATGCGCTTGGGTTATAAACATCTTAATCTCCCGAGTCCGCTAACGGCGGCTAAACAAATTGCACGGCTATTGACTAATTTTCCCGATTAGGGTTGAAGTTGAAAACCGTCTTGAATTTCATTTAGTTCCCCTATTTCGTGTATTCTGGGGTCGAACCCCGAGAATGTAACATCCGAACAGGCCGTAGGCGTTGCACTCGTTCCCGTAGCCATTGTACAGGCAGTGCGCCCTTCGTCAGAACCGTCATATGAGCAACAGCTCGGACCGCTGTTATCCGGATGAAAACCCAACGTATAAATGGGGTTTTCCCGATCGCCGTCTTCGGTACGGATTACACGTAACATACCCGTGCCGGCACCCAAATCATAAAGAAAATGTTTGGTTTGGTAAGTTTCACAGGAAGATCCTAACGGACTACTTACCCAGGTACCGCCTTTTAAATCAACATCTGCAATTTGCAAATGCGTACAAACCGAAGTCGCGTTCGGATTGGCCTGGAAATACCGTCCCATAGCGCCCAAGATAGCTTTGGAAACTAGCAATCCTTCCGACATACGCGATTTTTCAATCGCGGCTTCATACTGCGGCAAAGCAACAGCTGCTAAAATACCGATAATTACTACCACTACCAGTAATTCAACCAACGTAAAACCTTGTTTCATACCGTTCTCTCCTTTTTGTGTAATATACATACTCACTAATAGTATAACAATTTTGGGGCATTTTTCAAGGATTAGAACAGTTCCCCTAGCCCGATTTTATCCAGCAAACTGTCTATCAAGCCGGACGGTTTTTCTTGCAATGTACTTAATTCGCTAATTTCCCGCACGAGGGCATGGGTAATTAGCGAAATCGCCCCGGTACACACAAGCGGCTCTTTCGGATAAGAAGACCGCGCCAACAAATCCACCTCCGCCAACCGTGCTTTACGCGCGCTAAACGCTTTTTTACACTCGGCAAGCGAGTGTTTATCTGCGCCCAAACCACTCAACACCAAATGCGTACACGGGTGCTGCACATATAACAAGGATTGCTGTAATTCTTTTTTGACAGCTGCCAGCAAATTTTCTTGGGCCTCTTTGAGTACATCATCTATGATTTCATCGGTACCCGGTTTGTAATTTTTGAGCACATCTGCCGCGGTTTCCAAATCGTTTTGTAGTACCTCTGCCACCGCTTTTAGTACGCTGTTTTTGCCAAGCGGTATTTCCCACGCACAAACGAGTGTATTTTGAAAATACATCACCGCCGAAGTAGAAAGCGTACCGATATCTACAAACAGCGCCCCGGCTTCTTTTTCATTGGACCGCAACAACCGGTCCGCCTGGGCAATACCCGAAGGAAGTACATGAAATTCCGGACACCCGCACGCTTTAAACACATCGCGTAAATCTTGCAAATACTCCGGTTTGGCTAACGATAGAAACGTAATCGCTTCCAAGGTGCAACCGGGCCTACCTTTCGGATTTATAATTCCTTCATTACCGTCAATGGTATACGATTGCGGGAAAATATCCACTACTTCCAGGGTATCTTTTACCGACGAAGGAACCGCATTATGCAGCGCCGATTCTATTTCCCGCGTGCCGATTAAATAATTGCGCGAGGATACCGAGGAAAACCCGCTGGAACGTCTAAACGACAACATGCCGCCCCGCACGCCTACAACAACCGATACGGGCGTTGTGGCCTCTTGCGTCAAATTTTCTATAAGGGCAGCTAATTCTTCTTGCGCTTTAGTTTTATCCAGCACCCGCGCACCGGAAAACCCACCGCAAGGCTGGCGTAACAGACGGTTTATGGTGATGGTAGCCTTCTCTTCGTCAAATGCGGCCCGGGCGGCTACCAGTTCACTACCGTAAAAATCAAGGGATAATAATTCGCGGGTCATAAAAACTCCTTTTTTAATTTTATCAAATTTCGCAAAAGACAAACGGACTTCCCTTTGCACGTCCGTCGGTATTGTAACACTAAATTTAGTAAAATATATTTAATGATTGATATTCAAAATCTTTCCTTCCATTTCGGATTGCGTACCTTGTTTGAAGATACTTCTGTGATGGTTCAAGACGGACAGAAGGTGGGGCTTGTCGGCCCGAACGGGTGCGGAAAAAGTACGCTATTTAAACTGATTGAAGGAAAGTTTGCGCCCGACGGTGGAAAAATTGTCATTTCACACAACACGCAAATTGCCTCTGTGGCACAGGATATTGCCGACCCGTCCGTGCCGCTACTGCCCTATGTATTGGCCGCCGATAAAGAGCTGACCCGCCTTGAAAAAGAATTGGAAAACCCGCATATCTCCGGCGAGCGTATGGCCGAAGTGTTTGATAAACTGGAATTTTTGGGCGCGCACAGCGCCACCGCGCGTGCGAGTGCTATTTTAAGCGGGCTTGGGTTTTTAAACGAAGATTTTAACCGTCCTCTTAAAGAATTTTCCGGCGGGTGGCAAGTGCGCGCCAATTTGGCCGCCACGCTTTACGCACCGTCAAACTGCCTCCTGTTGGACGAGCCCACTAACCATTTAGATTTGGAAACTGCCCTGTGGCTGGAAAATTATCTCACACGTTTAGACAAAACTATTTTCATCATCAGCCACGACCGCCACATTTTAAACCGTTTGTGTGATAAAATTATCCACGTGGAAGAAGGGCAACTTAAACTTTATAACGGCAATTACGATACGTACGAACGCACCCGCGCCGCCGCCATAGAAGGGGCTAAACTCGCCGCGGCCAAACACGAGCGTGTGGTGGCTCACTTGCAATCGTTTGTGGACCGCTTCCGCTACAAAGCTACCAAAGCCAAACAAGCCCAAAGCCGCATTAAAATGATTGAAAAGTTAGGCGCCGCGCCGCAAATTCCCAAAGACCCGGAAGCTCATTTTGAATTTCCCTCGCCGGAGCGGTTGCAAAATGCGCTTGTTACCATTGAAGGCGGCGTGGCCGGATACGACGACAAACCCGTACTGGAAAATTTAAATTTGCGCATTGAGCCCGATGACCGCATCGCACTCTTGGGCGCGAACGGAAACGGAAAATCAACATTAGCTAAAATTTTGTCGCACCGTTTACTTCTTATGAGCGGGAAAATGACGTTGGCTAAAAAAATGAAAATCGCGTATTTCTCCCAACACCAAACGGAAGAATTGGACGTAGAAAAAACGCCGTACGAAATGCTTTCGGCGCAAATGCCCTTAGCTACCGAAACGCAAATCCGCGCGCAGTTAGGTGCGTTTGGGTTAAATAAAGCCAAGTCCGACACGCTTACCCGGCAACTCTCCGGCGGGGAAAAATCGCGCTTATTACTGGCCCTTATTACCAAAGACGCGCCGCATTTACTCATTTTAGACGAGCCGACTAACCACTTGGATTTACAATCGCGCCAAGCATTATTGGAAGCATTAAACGAATATACAGGAGCCGTGGTACTTATTACGCACGATTTGCACGTGATAGAACTTACGTGCGACACGTTGTGGATTGTGCGGCGCGGCACGTGCCAAAACTTTATGGGCGACCTGGATGATTACAAAGCACAACTGTTAAAAAATAACGACCGCAACGACCTCGCCAGCGACAAGATGACCTCTAAAGAACTCGCCCGCAAAGAAGCCGCTGCCCGTCGGGCGCGTGTGGCTCCGTTAAAAAAAGAAATTCGCGTGTTGGACGAAAAATTAGCCAAATTAACCGCGCGCAAACAAGTGTTGGAAGAACAATTAGTAAAGGCCTATTCGGCCGACAGCAGCATTGAACTGGCGTTACTCAACGCCCAAATTAAAGATGTAGAAGAAGAGTGGCTGCGTCTAAACGAGGAGTGCGAAATAGCACTAAAAAGTTAATATGAATATTTTTTCCCGGTTACCCGAATTTTTACAAGCGGCGTTAAAACGTCAAGGCATTACAACGCCTACGCCCGTGCAAACGGCCGCTATCGCGGATATTTTGTCCGGACGCGACGTGCTGGCTACCGCGCAAACCGGCACGGGGAAAACGCTGGCGTTTTTGTTGCCGCTCGCGGCGCGCTTGTGGGTGCGCCCGGACGCAAACGCGCTTATTTTATCACCTACGCGCGAACTGGCCCAGCAAACGTGGCAAGAGTGGCAGAAAATTACCGACGGACAAAACCTGCCCGCGGCGCTTATTATCGGGGGGGATAATATCCACAAACAATTTGCCGATTTGCGGGATAAACCGCGCGTCATTGTGGCCACCCCGGGACGCGTGATTGACCATTTACAACGCAAAAGCATGGATTTACGTAAAACCCATACGCTTATTTTAGACGAAACCGACCGTATGCTGGATATGGGATTTATTGACGATATACGCCGCATTGTTGCCGCGCTTCCCGCGCCGCGCCATACGCTGCTGTTTTCCGCTACGTTGCCCGGCGAAGTAAAACAACTGGCCCAAGAATTTTTAACAAACCCCACGCGTGTACAAATCGGCTCGGTTGTTAAACCGGCAGAGTTTGTATTGCAGGAAATCGTGCGCGTGGACATCCGCGAGAAATTGCCGCAGTTACTGCACGAATTAAATACGCGCGCCGGATCCGTCCTTATTTTTACGCGTACCAAACACGGCGCGGAACGGCTGGCTAAACAACTTAAATTATACGGCCAAAAGTGTAATGCTCTGCACGGTGATTTACGCCAAAACAGGCGGCGGCAGGTGTTGGAATTTTTTAGAAACCAAACGGTACGTGTTTTGGTTGCTACCGACGTGGCCGCACGCGGTATTGACGTGCCGCACATCGCTCACGTAATTAACTACGATTTGCCGCAATCGCCGGAAGATTATATCCACCGCATTGGCCGCACGGGCCGCGCGGGGGCGGTGGGAAATTCCATTTCGTTTATTGCCGGAGACGAAGAAAAATGGAAAGCTATTTGCCGCGTTACACAATTTGCCGCGCCCGTAAAAGTCGTACAAAAAACCATTTTGCCGCTACCCATTCCCAAATTTGTAGCGCAGGAAGAAGGGGCCGTCCACGGCAAAAACCGCCGGAAAATTACGCCGTCCAAAGCCACCGAGCGCGCCAAAGAATTATTAAAATCGGGCGAAGTGTATTTGCCGCAAGGCGACGAACTTGCCAAGGCGCGTCAAGCGCAAAAAACGGCTGCCCCTAAAAAAATTAACACTTTTCAAAAAGCCGTTAAAGCCGCACAAATACTTGAAGAAAAACCGACGGTTGCTTTTCACATAGCAAAAGTAGGGGCCAGCAAAAAAACGCTCCAAAAGCTTAAACATCCGCCCGTAGTTTCCGACAAAACACAAAAAAAGCGGCATTTCTTCAAAAAGAAACACCGCGAATAAAAGTTCAAGAAAAATTTATTTTTCAACCGGGTCAAAGTGTTTTTTATTGATAAACCACTCGGCTTTTTCGGTCATTTCGTTGAGCTGTTTTTCCAGCGCGGCCGTTATTTGCCCTAAATCGCTCTCCGGCTTTACATATACAGCTTTGCCGTAGCAAAGCGCTGTTTTGCCGAACGGAAGCGGCACCCGCATACGGTCCCAAGAGTGCACCTTAAATTTATGGCTTAGGGCCGAACCCACCGGGATAATCGGCCAACCCGTTTTTTTAGCCAGAAACAAAATACCGGGCTGTACTTTATAAATCGGACCGCGCGGCCCGTCGGGCGTAAGCATGGGGCAGTATCCTTTGCGCATAGCTTGCAATAGTCCAATCAGTGCCCGCGCGCCCCCGCGCGTGCTGGAACCGCGCACCGCCAACATCCCAAATTTCGGCAAACACCGCGCAATATATTCCCCGTCGCTGGATTGGCTGATAAGGGCCGCAATTTTCCGCCCGCGATAAGGATATAACAAGAAAAGCTGTTGATTGTGCCAAATGGTATAGATAATACCTCGGCCTTCTTTTTCCATTTGCTCGGCTTCTTCGGTTTTAAACCAATACACGCGCGTGGTCCACCCTAAGAACAAGGTGTAATAATACGCAAACGCCGATATAAGCGTGTGTTTCCAATCGTTATATTGAGGATATTTTTTGCGGGCCATATTATTTTTTCCCTTTCTTGCGGGCTTTTTGCCACGGAACTAAAAATACAGCTGTATAAAACGGCGTTAAGACCTGCGGCGGTTGGGTGAGTGCAATTTCTACCTTATCCGCATTTAATTTTTCTAAAATAACGGGCAGCGTTTTATCCGCAAGCGTCTTTTCCAACCGCACCGATTCGCGCAACAATTTCGGTACCGCAAACGTACCAAACGGCGGCAAATAAATAAATTGCGGATCTAACGCTTCATATTCTTCTTTCTCAGCTTGTTCGCGCACTAAATCGGTTACAAAATTAACCGCACTTTTCAAAAATTCAAAAGCCACCGTGCCGGCTGCAATCTCGCGCGCCGGGCTATGCGCTTTGGCCGAGCAGACCCACGCTTCCAATGCCGGCCCCAGCGTTACTGCGCAGGCACTGAACATTTCTTTATGAACGGAACTATCCGCGTCTAACTCCCAGTGAGCGTCTTGGTTGAACTCATACACGACTCCCGGATTGATAGCGGCAAACCCTTCTAAGATGTACTTGGTTACTTCCAGTTCCGTTGTAAACCCGGCTTGACGCAACAATCCGCCGCCGCGCAGTAAGCGGCGCAGAATTTCTTTTTGACGGGGGGTAATTTTAAAACGTTTGATTTTTCGCATACTTTCTAACCGTTCGCGTAAACCGTTGATAAACAGCTGGCGTAAAAGGTTAGCGGAGCCCCCGCAACGGGGGCTCCGTCTAAAAGTTAACGTCTTTTGTTTTTGCGGTTGCGTTTATAGTTACGGTTGTTTTGTTCTTTTACAAACGCTTCCACATTTTGCGCGTTAGCCGGTTTAGAGCCGTCGTTAAACTGCCCATGGCTCCACGTGTAGACCAGCGGAGTGGTTAAGGCAATCGTGCTATACACACCGGAAATACACCCGATTAACATAGCAAACGCGAACGAATTAATCACTTCTCCGCCGAAGAAATACAATATCAACAAGGCAAACAGCACTGTTAGCGTGGTGATAACTGTACGGGAAAGCGTCTCGTTAATAGACGTATTGATGAGTTCGGCAAAGCTCATTTTGGGGTGGAGGCGGATGTTCTCGCGCATACGATCAAAAATAACGATCGTATCGTTAATAGAGAACCCGGCTACCGTTAAGAAAGCCGCCACGACCACGAGGTCAATTTCGCGCCCGGTGAGCGAAAACGCCACCGCCATCACGAACAAGTCGTGGAACAAGGCCACTACGCCCGACACGCCCCACAAAATGTTGCTAAAGCGGAAAGCTACATAGATAATGATAAATACCAAGGACAGCAAAATCGCCCACAAGGCTCTTTCCGTCATACTTTCGCCGACGGCCGGCCCCACGGAGTTGGTTTGCTGTACGGTATACGGTACTTTTAAGGTATCCAGTGCTTTTTCAATACGTGCTTGCACAACGCCGACTTCCTGTTCGGTGCTTTTCTCGCTGACGGAGAAAGTATTATCCCCATACGATTGCAACTCGGAGTTAGCACCCGTAGCCGTAAGTGCGCTGCGCACTTGTGCCATATCTACCGGGGCGTTAAACTGGACTTGTACCATCGTTCCGCCCGTAAAATCAATCCCCATGTTAAACCCTTTCACAAAGAAACAGATTACTCCCAGCACTAAAATAGCGCCGAAGAGTGAAAAATATACTTTGCGGTATTTGAGGAAATCAATATGCGTTTTAGGAAATAAATTCATCATAAGCTGATCTCCTTGGTGTTAGAGGTTAAGATAAGCTCGTAAATAGCACGCGTTACAAACACGGCCGTGAACAAGCTGACCACCAAGCCGATAATAAGCGTAACGGCGAAACCTTTTACCGGCCCGGTACCAAATTGGAGTAAACACGCACCCACGATAATAGTGGTGATGTTGGAGTCAAAAATGGCGGACCAGGCTTTATCGTAACCCAAGTTAATAATTTCGTATACCGGTTTGCCGAGCAGTTTTTCTTCACGCATACGTTCAATGATAAGTACGTTGGCGTCAATAGCCATCGCCAAGGACAAAATCATACCCGCGATACCGGGCAGCGTAAGCGTAGCAGAGAAGTAACTCATAATCGCTACGGTAAACACGAAGTTGAGTAGTAGCGCAATATCGGCAATTACGCCGGCGGCTTTGTAGTAAATAGCCATGAAAATCAAAATTAAAACCAAGGCATAGAACGAGGCAGACAAGCCCGATTTAATGGAGTCTTCCCCGAGCGTCGGCCCGATGGTTTTCTTTTCAATGACTTTGACAGGAGCCGGCAAAGCACCCGCTTTAAGCACAATGGCTAATGCGCGGGCTTCTTCGGCAGAGAACGTACCGGAAATGCGGCCGTCTTTGGTAATGCGCGATTGCACCACCGGAGCGGATTGAATCGTGTTATCCAGCACAATAGCCAACTGTTTACCGATATTAGCCCCGGTAAGTTGCCCGAATTTTTTGGCACCTTCTGCATTGAAAGTGAAAGACACTTCCGGGTATCCGTTCTCACCCATCATAACTACGCGGGCGTTTTCCAAGTCGGCCCCGGTTACAGAGGCCGTATCGGTTACCAAACTGTATCCGCCGTCTTTATTACGCATAATTTGCATACCGGCCGGTACCAACTGAGCAATAGAAGGAATTAAGTTTCCGTCGTCGTCAAACGGTTTATCGGTGGCTTCCAGCTTTTCAAACGCTTTTTGTGCTTCGGTGGTATCGTTTTTGACGATACGGAACTCTAACATAGCCGTTTTACCGATAAGTTCTTCGGCACGTTGCGGGTTAGAGACACCGGGCAGTTGCACCATAATCCATTTGTCACCTTGTTTGGTGATGGAAGTTTCCGCCACGCCGTATTGGTCAATGCGGTTGCGGATGATTTCAATGGCACGCGCCATGGCTTCGTTAAGCGGTTCTTTACCGCTTAATTTAGCAACTTCCAATTCCAAAAGCAAGCTGGAACCGCCTCTTAAATCAAGGCCTAAGTTCAGCATGCGTTTGGGACGTTCCCCCAGGGTATCTAACGTTTCGCGTTCAGCGAGAGGTTTAGAATACCACTTGTAGTTGGGGTAAATCAAATACAGCGACCCGAGTAAAATGGCGATAATAATTCCCCATTTTACGGCTAGCTTATTAGACATTTACTTCACTCCTCCTTGGTTATTAGTGGCCTGTAAATCTTTTACAAGTCCTACCACAGCGGTTTTAAGCACGTTAATTTTAACGCCTTCCGCTATTTTAATTTCCAACAAATCATCCTTAAAACCGGCTACAATTCCGACGATTCCGCCGGCTAAAATTACACTGTCGCCTTTTTGTAAGGTATTTACTTTAGCTGCTAATTCTTGCTCGCGTTTTTTCTGCGCGCGTGTCGGCAGAACAACTAAGACAACAAACGTTACAACCAACACCAGCAACCAAAAAAATGCAGCGCCATTTTGGGCAGTTGCTCCCATAATACGGCCTCCCTTAATAAATATACCTCATTATTTTAGCATATTTCCCGACGCAAAGGTAGCGGTTTTACTTACCAAAGATTTTTTACTTTAGGTCGATGGTACGCATTAAGTCCAAAAGCGGCTTGTCCGCCTGACGAGAAGACGACAGCGGCACCACCTGTTTGCCTTCCTGCGTGGTAATTACAGCATAATCTTCTTTAATGTCAAATACGCTGCGTTGGGCGTTTGTGTCAAATAAACTATGCCCGAAAAACGCGTGCGGCGGCTCTATATTTAACAAATCAAGCACCGTCGGGGCTATGTCTAATTGGCTGGCAAGCGGGTTATCGGTCACGGGAGCAGAAATTTTATTTTTGGTAACGATAACAAACGGCAAGTTATCAAACTCCGGCTTAAACGGTGTAAACAAATCTACCGTGGGCATATTGGAATAAGACGGGTGGTCCGGCGTAATCAAAACAAGCGTTTTATCGTCCCACAAACCGTTCTGTTTAAGCCCGTCCAAAAACCGTTGTACGTCCTGCCCAAAGCGCGCAAACGCACGCGGGAGCGTGGGCATTTGGTAATCTTTGTGGTCAATTTCCGTATATTTTTCGTCTAAATAATCAAGCCGCCCAAGCGGCGCGTGCGAGTCCACCGTTAGTAGTGTGATAAATGTTTTTTCGTTTTTATGCTCGCCCAAATATTCAAGTGCATAGTCAAAAAGTTTGCGGTCCAATAAACCCCACCAATTTAAATATTTTTTATAATCATCGCGCGTTTGAAAATACGTCGCGCCGATAACACTATCAAACCCGGCTTGTTTGAAACCGAGGTCAATACCACCTATTCCGCTGAACAAACTACATACCTTCATATGTACTCACCCAATCATTTTTCTGTCTATTTTTGAAATGAACGATAATAAGTCATTTTCTATTTTTGACCATTCACGATTTAAATCTAAAGTTTTCATAATAATATTTGCATCATGAATTGGAACCATTTTCCCTTGTTTA
>JAGCMD010000025.1 GCA_017646765.1 Elusimicrobiaceae bacterium
CTAACATACACACCACTCGTTTCATAGTACTGTCTCCTTTGTGTTAATTTTAGTTACTTACACTCTTAGTATGGGTGGGAAACAAAAAAATAACGAGGGCCGTTGGACCTACACGGGATGATTTTTAGGACCTATGAGTTGGGTAGGACCTTTTGAACCTTAAGATAAGCACGCGCTTTCGCAGCGGGTGTTGAAAGGACAATTTGCACAGTTGGCGGTGTTGGGCGTAAAATCTTGCGCTACGATTTTTTCGCCGGTTTTGATAAAGGTTTCTAAAATTTTCTGTTCGTCAAACGCTTCAAACGGCGCGCTTTGCGTTCGGTCAAACGCTACAAAATAAAACGTGGCTTTCCCGCGTTCCAGATGCCAGGCGCGGCGCGCGCCCACTGCATAAATACCTAATTGTAACGAGTCTGTTACGGGTTGGGTTAAATCTACATCTGTGCCGGTTTTGTAATCAATCACTTCCCAAGAGCCGTCGGGGTGTTTATCAATGCGGTCAATTTTGCCGCGCAACGTCCACTCGCCTTCTTGAAAAATAAATTCCCGCTCGGTGCTGTCCACGGTGGTTTTGCGTTCGTATTCGCGCTGGGCATACGTTTCTAGCATTTTTTTGCCTTTCAAATACCACTCCATTTGCTCGCCCGCACTGGCATACCCGGCTCCTAGCCACATATCATCATAATAGGAAAGCAACTCGGAAGGGTCATTACTTTGCCGGTGGTATTCTTCCAACGTGCGGTGGATGGAAACCCCTAAAGAGGACGCCGGCACTAACCCTTCGCGTTTGCCTTCAATATATTTGTATTTATAGAGAAGCGGACATTCCCGGTACGTTTTTATTTTGGAGAAATTTAACTCGTGCGGATCATTCTGCATGTGCACCCTCCGCGCTATTTTTAGCGGCACGCAAAAAGTGAACAAGCGTATCGCCGTACTTTTCCACACGGTAAATTTCCAACTCGGCAGGTACGGCAAATTGTTCGGTCTTGTGGGTTTGCAAAATGATAATGCCTTTCGGCGCCAGCAACCGCGCCCGGGCTACGTTTTGCAACGCCGGTTCGGACAGTGCTAACATTTTATTATTGATATCGCGGTAAGGCGGGCCCATAAAAATAATATCGTAGCCGTCGTTATCACTATAAGCAAGCAAATAATCTAACGGTTTTAATACGTCGCCACGTAACACTTTGGCGCGGTCCGCAAACCCTAAATGTGCTAAGTTGCGGTGGATGTTTTTAATACAGGCCGGCTCTCGGTCCACCATCACGCAACGCAACGCTCCGCGCGAAAGCGCCTCTAATGATACATTGCCTGTCCCGGCAAACAAGTCCAACATTTTGGCACCGGGCAAACGCGGGCGGATGATATCAAACAGCGATTGTTTGATACGGTCCGATATCGGCTTAACCGGCAAGTTTTTAGATACGGAAAATATCCGCCGCCCGCGGGCGGTTCCGGCGATAATACGCATAAGTCCTCTTTATAACTGGGCGATTCCTTCTTTAATAGCAAAACGCACAAGTTCGGTTTGCTTGTGAATGCCCAATTTTTTCATAATGTTGTTGCGATGCACGTGAATCGTATTTAACGACAAGTTAAACGATTTGGCAATCTGCTTGCTGCTGTATCCTTCGGCAATTAACTGCAAAACTTCTTTTTCTTTGGGTGTTAGGCCGCGGCGGTCTTTTTGGCGGGGGGACGATTTGCCTAAAAACCCCTGCACTATATATTTAGAAACTTTGTTGCATAAATAAAACCGTCCCGCGCAAATTTCTTCTATAGCGCTAACAATTTCGTCCGCGGCGGAAACTTTTACAATAAACCCTTTGGCCCCCGCTTTAAGCGATTTTTCCACGGACATCCGGTCATCATACATGCTGAGCATAACTACCTTTGCCTCCGGGTTGTGTTTAACGATTTGCTCCACCGCCTCAATCCCGTTCATAACCGGCATGGCAATATCTACTACATATATTTCATCCGGATGTTTTTTGGCATATTCTACGAGTTCCTTTCCGTTGGAAAGCTCGGCCGAAATTGCCATATTTTTACCAAGCCGTTCTACCACCGTCCGTACGCCGGTGCGCACAATGGCGTGGTCATCAGCTAATACAATCTTTTTCATTTACTATTTCCCCCATAAACAATACAAGGACAATATACCTCTATGCGCGTTCCCTTGCCGGGGGCGCTTTTGACGGTAATGGTCCCATCTAATAATTTAACGCTGTCCTTCATGGCCAATAGGCCTATATGTTCCAAAGAAAATTGTTTGGCAGGTTTAAAACCGATGCCGTCGTCTTTTACCACTAAGTGAATTTGGGAGCCGACCTCTCTAAGACTTACCCGTACTTTTTTAGCTCGGGCGTGTTTAACGGTATTGGTTAATGCTTCTTGCACAATACGATACAGTACAATTTTTACGTTGTCGGATAGGCCAACGCGGTCTTCTACATCATCATAATCAAAGGTATATGAAATGTGGCTTAGGGAGCTGATGTTGTCCAACAAGTCCCGTATGGCGCCGCCCAGCCCGCCTTTGTTTTCTAAAGACGGAGGACGCAGTGATACAATCACGTTTTTAATACGGTCCACGCTTTGTTTTAGCTGGGTATCCAGTTGCGTTAAATCGCGCAGGACTTGCTTCGTTTGCCCGGCTTGCACGCCGGCACGTACGATAATTAAAAGAGCGGTTAACATAACCGCCGAGGAGCCGATTTCATCATGCAACGCTTTGGAAATTTCTTTCTTTTCAGCTTCGCGGGCGGCCAGTAAAATTTGGGCAAACGTGCGCGGGGTGGAAAAATCGTGTAAGGTATTTGCCACGGAAACAAAAGCGGCCGCATCTTGGGTAATATCACGGGAAAAAGCCAACACCACCGAGGAACGCTCTTGCGAAGAAGGAACAGCCAGGCAGGTGGTTTGATACAGTTTGTCTTTGGCATCACTCCACTCGTAATGATAAACCCCTTGTTTAAGCGCTTTTTCTAAGGCGGCAATATGCAGTGTGTTTTTTTGATACAAATCGGACGGAACCTCTTTGCCCCCGAGAGGAGTTGCCTTCCCGGTCTTGGCATCTACCAGTAGTGCAAAATCATATCCATAAAACGTATCCGCCGGATGGCGGACCGTTTTTGAGGCGGAACGAAGGGTAGTTTTACGGTTTTTAAGGCCGGTTTTTTGCTGCATATATCTGTCACTCCAACTCATTATTTACAGGGCATCTATTATTTTACAATAGTTTCACCTGATTTAGCCAATCTTCAATCTGGGCAGCCGGTGTAGGTAATTTTGATATAATTTATATATGTCCCGAAAAAGTTTTCTATTTTCTAAACCATTTATTTTTGCCGCGCTGGCCGGATTGTTTGTGTTTATTATTTCCGCGGCGATATTTATGCGGTATGTTTTTTCGGGTATGCCGCCGGTTTATGAAATGGAAGAATATACCCCTTCCCTAACCACGAAAGTATACGATAGAAATAATCAGCTCATACACGAGTTTTCCATTGAAAAACGCAGCATGGTTCCGTTGGAAGACATCCCGGTAGATTTGCAAAATGCCGTGGTGGCGATGGAGGACCGGGATTTTTTCAAGCACGCAGGTTTTTCCATACGCGGTATTGTGCGGGCTCTTTTGCACGACGTGCTGACCGGACGTGCTAAACAAGGGGCCTCCACCCTTACGCAGCAGCTTTCCCGCGGGGTGTTTTTAACGCAAGAGAAAAAACTCATCCGCAAATTGCGCGAAATTATTTTGGCTATCCAAATTGAGCATCAATTTAGTAAGCGTGAAATTTTGCAACTGTATTTAAATGAAATTTATTTAGGCAGCGGAGCATACGGCGTCAAGGCGGCTGCCAAAAAATATTTTGATAAAGACTTGGCTGATCTTACCACCGGTGAAGCGGCCCTCTTGGTGGGTTTGATTCCCGCCCCGGGGCGGTACAATCCGTTTGCCAATCCGGAAGTTTCGCGCCAACGCCGCAACTTGGTGTTGGATGTCATGTACGAGCAAGATTATATCTCGCGTGAAGAATTGGATAAAGCCAAGGCGGAGCCGCTCCCGGATAAGCCGCCGGTGGCCGATAAAAAACCGGGACAGTACTTTATAGAATATATCCGCCGTATTTTGGAGCCCAAGTACGGGATGGATGTGTTGTGGAAAGCGGGGTTAAACATTTATACTACCTTGGATATCAACCAACAAGCTTTGGCCGAAGAAATCATGAACAAGAAGTTGCAGGAGTATGATGAGCAAGTAGCCAAAGGGCTTGGTATTGAAATTGACCCTAACGACGCCGAGGCGGATGCGCCTAATCCCCATGAATCCGAAGAAAACGAAACGCCCGAAGTTAAGACGGAATATCCCCGTTTGCAAGGCGCCTTTATGGTGCGGGATGTAAAAACGGGTGCGGTGCGCGTACTTGTCGGCGGTCGCGGGTTTGATGAAAGTAAATTTAACCGCGCTACGCAGGCCAAACGGCAGCCGGGTTCCTCGTTTAAGCCGTATGTGTGGATGGCCGCGTTGCAAAAAGGATATACGCCCGCTACGCTGGTCAAAGATTTGCCCACTATGTTTTATTACGACGGTAAAAACTGGCGTACATTTGATGAAAATGCCGATTTATATTCACTTGATTTAGCCAAACAGCCTTTCATTGCCAGCCGGGATTTTAGTGTGTGGGTTCCGCAAAACTACGGCGGCAAAGCCGAAGGGTGGGTGACGCTTCGCAAGGGGTTAGAGAAATCTAAGAACTTAGTAGCCGTGAATTTAATTGATGCGGTTACGCCTAAGGCCGTTATCCAGGTAGCGCGCAAGGCCGGGCTAACGGCTAAACTGCCTAACGTGCCGGCACTTGCTTTGGGGGTAAGTGTCGTGCAAATGGACGAACATTTAGCCGCGCTTACCACATTTGCCAACGGGGGTATCCATACCGATAACTATTATATTGAGCGCGTGGAAGATGCCAACGGCCGTGTGTTAGAACAGCATATTCCTTTGGAAGAAGCCGCTTTTTCGCCGCAACACTCGTACCTGCTTATCAATATGATGAAAGGGGTTACGCAGCGCGGCAGCGGAGCGTATGTAGGGCGCCTGGGGCGAAACATCGCCGGAAAAACCGGCACGACCCAAAGCCACCGTGATATGTGGTTCGTAGGCATGACGCCGTACACGGCGGCTGCTGCTTGGATGGGGTATGATGATGATACTTCCCATGAAAACGGAGCGCGCTTTACCGGAAGCACGACCGCCCGCTGGTGGACGGAAATTATGGAGCAGATTTTAAAAGATGAACCCAACGACGACTTCGCCGTGCCGGAAGGAATTTCCTTCTCTTACATTAACCCCGTTACCGGTAAACTGGCTATGCCCACGGACCGCAACAAATTTCTAGAGGCCTTTATCACCGGCACCGAACCGGAAAGTTTCTAACCCGCCGCGTTGCGCCGGGGAGTTGTTATGCGTAAGACCCAACCTACGTCTCTTTCTTTTATCTACGGCTTGCCCAACGGCGCCGCCAAGGCGTATTTTGTTTGTCAAAAAATCTTACCCAATGCTCAAAATATCCTGTTTGTTACCGGGGAAGACCCGGTAGATTTTGAAGAAGCGGCCCGCGAGTTCGCCGGGCCGCAAACGCACATCATCTCTTTCCCGGAGACCGATACCGGCCGTTTGGCGGCGTTGTACCAACTCTTACGTGTAACGGATAAACCGCGGCTAGTGTGCGCTTCTTACGAAAATTTATTGGCTCCTTTGCCCAAACGGGACGAATTTCAAAAGCGTATTTTTACCTTGCGTCGCGGTGACACGTTGCGCCGACAAGAGTTGTTAGACAAGCTGGAAGCTTGTGGGTACGCACGCGAAGAATATACCGAAGCTCCCGGGCAGTATGCCGCACGCGGCAGTGTGGTGGATATTTTTTGTCCGCAGGAAAATTATCCCTTGCGTTGTTACTTTTCTGGTAACCGTCTGGACGTTATAAATGCGTTTGATTTGGATACACAAAATACGCATCATGCGGCGGAAGAAATTGTTATATTACCCCTTTGTTTTGAACAAACAGAGGCGCGGCTGGTGGATTACTTGCCGCAAGTTAGTTTAGTGTTTGACCAACCGGAGCCCGATTTTGATTTCGCCGCTTTCCCCGGAGCGTATGTTATCACCCAACTGCCGCGTGCAGACGGGGAAAACGCCGGGCTAAAAGCCAATATCCCGTTTCAAGCTAATATGGAGCTGGCAGACCGGGAAGTCGCCTCTTTGCAAGCCCAAGGTTTTGCCGTACGTATTAGTTGTTTAAACCGCGGGGAAATGGACCGCTTGTCCGAGTTATTAGCGGACTATCCGCACGCTTCTAAAGTGCCGCTGTTTATTTCGCCGCTTACGCAAGGGTTTTATAGTCCGGCAGATAAATTGGCTTTCATTACTTCCAACGAGCTTTTAAACCGCCGCTACAACGCGTCGCGCGTGTTACGCCGTTTTGATGTAGAAGGGGCCAAGCGGGTGCGGTTTAAAGAATTGCAAGCCGGCGATTATGTTGTGCATCAAGAACACGGCATTGGCCGCTATTTAGGGCTAGAAGTTTTAGACCCGGATGGAACCCCCACCGATTGCTTGCTTATAGAATACCGCCGCGGCAGCCGGCTATATGTGCCGATGTATGATTTTAAAAAAGTCCAAAAATATATTGGTGCCGGCGGCAAACGGCCCACGCTTTCGGTGCTGGGCGGAACGGCCTGGAAGGAAGTTAAAAAACGGGTGAAAGAAGAAGCCCGAAAAACTGCTCAGGAAATTTTAAAATTAGAAGCGTTGCGACAAGCCTCGCCCGCTCCCGACTTGCCCGGAGACGCACGGCTGGAACAAGAATTTGCGGATTCGTTTCCTTATGTTTTAACGCCCGGACAAGAACAAGCTATTACCGATACGTTACACGATTTGTCCTTGCCCAAACCCATGGACCGCGTGTTGGTGGGAGATGTGGGGTTTGGAAAAACCGAAGTGGCTATGCGCGCCGCCTTGAGAACGGTGTTGTCCGGCAAGCAGGTAATGATGCTTGTGCCCACCACCATTTTAGCTGCCCAGCATTTTAAAACATTTACCAAACGCATGGCCGGTTTTCCGGTTAATATCCGCCTGTTGTGCCGTTTTCAAACGCCTAAGGAGCAGCGGGCGGTAGTGGAAGAATTAAAAAACGGGATTTGTGATATTATTATCGGCACGCACCGGCTCATGAGCAAAGACATTGTGCTTAAAAATTTAGGACTCGTGATTATAGACGAAGAACACCGTTTCGGTGTGAAACAGAAAGAAAAAATCCGTGCCAAATGTGCCGGGGTACACTCGTTGATGCTCAGCGCAACGCCCATTCCGCGTACGCTTAACCAATCGCTTTCTTCTTTGCGGGATATTTCGCTTATTGATACGCCGCCGCGCGGACGTACTCCCATTAAAACCGTCGTTACACCGTGGAATAATGAGTTGGCCTCTTCGGCTATTTCGCAGGAGCTCGCACGCGGCGGGCAAGTGTATTATGTTTATAACAGCGTGCAGAGTATGCAGTCGCGCTTATTGTTATTAAAAAAACTTGTACCCCACGCGCGCATTTGCGTAGCGCATGGCCAAATGAACGAAAAAGAATTGGAGCAAACGCTGTGGGATTTTAATAATGGAAAGTACGACGTACTGTTGGCTTCCACGATTATTGAGTCCGGCTTAGATATATCCAACGCCAATACGCTCATTGTGGAAAATGCCCATCACTTCGGTTTGGCGCAACTCTATCAGTTGCGCGGTCGCATCGGACGCGGCAGCACCAAAGCGTATTGCTATTTGTTTCATCCCGATTGGTTGTTTAAAACTACACCGCAAGAGGAAAATAATTTTGCCGATTTGGCGGCCGTGCGCCGGGACCCGGTCGCCGAAAAAGACCCGACGGAAGAAGCCAAAAAACGCTTGGCGGCGCTTATGGAATTTAGTGAACTGGGCAGCGGGTTTCGCTTGGCTTTGCGCGATATGGAGATCCGCGGCGCGGGGGAACTGTTGGGCGTTAAACAACACGGATATATGAGTGAGGTGGGGCTGAGTTTGTATTGTGATTTGGTAGCGGCGGAAGTGAAAAAAATGCGTGGCGAGCGCGGTGCGCCTGCGTTGCGTGCTACGGTGAGTTTGCCGTTGGCGGCATATATCCCGCCCGACTATTTACCGGATGACGCCGAAAGGCTCAAATACTATAAAGCCCTTATGAGTGCCGATAAAAAGAAAACGCAAGAATTGTTGGCGCGCCTGGCGGACTTGTGCGGACCTGTGCCGCAAGAAGTCCTTAATCTAACCGCGCTGTTTGATTTATCTAATCAGGCCAGTCGCTTATCCATGTACCATATTGATTTTATAGAAGGTTCGTTGGAAATTTTATTTACGCGGAATTTTCAAATGCCGGCTAATTTCCCGGCGGAAATTTTTAACCGCTTTGGACCGGCGGCAGTACAGTTTACCAAATCTAAAAACGGCGACGGATTGCGGATTCGTTGCCCGCAGGAGCAAACCCCGCTTGCGTTTGCCCGTCAGACACTTGTGTTTTTTGCCACCCTTTTACATACAGAAAATGATATAGTATAAATATGAAGCGTAGCACACTTTTACTAACCGGGTTGTTACTGGCGTTACATGCTTGCCAACAAGCGGATACTTCCGCCACGCCTGCCGGAAGAAAGGACCGTGCCGGCGGGCAAGAAATTGCGGCGGTCACAAATGAAGATATCCGGCAGCGGATGCGGTTTTTGTCGGCAGAAGATAGAAATTTTGCCCAAACAGCCATTGGCAAGCAAAATTTAGCTCAAATTGTTTTGCGTGAGAAATTAATTCGGGCAGATGCGTTGGCACAGGGCTTGGACAAGTCGGCCGATTACCAAAAGTTAATTACCGAAAAACGTTTGCAGTTGGATGAAATCTACCGGCAATATGCCCAAGAGATGTTAGAAAACTTGTGGTATGAAAAACACCGCCAAAACGGGGATTTGCAAGTAACACAAGAAGAAATAGACGCCTATTACAAAAAGTACCCGTATGAGATGACGGTGCAACAAATAATTGTGGATAATGCCGAAACGGCCGATCAAGTGCTGCGGGAGCTCAAACGTTCGCCGAGCCGGTGGAAAGAGCTTTCTCGCAACTACAACATAGCACCGCAAACGATACAAAATGCGAAGTTTACGTTTATGCCCGGTGAATTTCTGCCGGATATTGAAGTTATTGCCGCTAATTCTTCGCAAGGCAGTGTGCAGGGGTTTATCAAAACGGCGTTTGGATTTCATATAATAATGAAAATGGGGGAAAAACGTTTATCTAAAAAAGAGGCTACCCCGCGTATTGAGGCTGTATTGGAAAATAAAAAAGCGGATAAGATTTTGGAAAATTTACAAAACAAATACGAGGTAATGATTTATGCAAATGAAGAATAAATGGTTAATAGCTGTATTGTGTACTGCTTTGGCGGCAGTTAATTTGCAAGCCAAAGTAATGGAAGGTTCGGTGGCTACCGTTAACGGGAAACCCGTCTTGTCTTCCGAGTATGATGCCTACTTGGAGGGGGTCATTGAACAATATCAGGCGGTGGCGCCGGAAGTTTTGCAGCAGCCCAACGCCAAAGATATGTTAGGCCGCGAAGTGCTTAAGGAACTGATTTCCAAGGAACTCTTGTACCAGGCTGCCGAAGAAGCCAAGGTGCAAGTGAAAGATTCCGAAATAGATGACGGTATTAATGAAATTAAAACCCGCTTTATTATAGACGAAAAAACCGGCAAAGAAGATCCGTCCGGGGCCGATAAACGCTTTAATGAAGCCCTTAAAAAACAGGGGCTTACCTTAAAACGGTATAAAGAAAAAATTAAAAGGGATATCGCCGTGCGTAAACTGATGGAAGATCATTTGCGCAGCACCATTAAACCGGTGGAAGAAGCCGAGGCGCGCGAGCTGTATGAAAATGTGGATATGGTGCTTAAAAACAATACCAAAAAAATAAAAGCGCTGGAGAAAAAATCACCGGAACAATTAAAAGAGGCTCAAGCGATTGCCGCCAAACTCAAACAACTTACCGCGGAGCAAGTTCGTATCGGTCATATTTACTTGGCGGTTACCAAAGACATGAAACCCGAAGAGGTTAAAAAGAAAGAGGAATTAGCCAAACAAATTAAAAAAGAAATTGACGGCGGAATGGAATTCTCTGCCGCCGTGCAAAAATACACGGAAGACAAAGCTTCGCTTACCAGTGGCGGCGATATGATTTTGATTAAAGGGATTGCTCCCAAAGAAATTGATGAAAAAGCTTTTTCGTTGTCTGTCGGTAAAGTCAGCGCCCCGATCAAGACGGATGTAGGGTTCCACATTATTAAAATTAAAGAAAAACGAGCGGCTAAAGAAGTCGCTTTTGAAGATGTGGCGCGCGAATTGGGGCAGTATTTGGCTCAAAAACGCGTACAGAAAGCGATGGCGGATTATTTGGAAGCATTGCGTGGTAAAGCCGATATCAAAATTACCAAAACATTTGCTTCGGATGAGCCGGCCCAAGCGCCTTCTGCGGCGAAACCGGCTGAAAAAGACGCCCAATAAATTTATATACATGCTTTGAAAAGGGAATTCGTACGAATTCCCTTTTTTTAATAAACCTATGAAACCGCTTGTTTTAATTACAGCCGGAGACCCCTTGGGTATCGGCCCGGAAGTTACGGTTAAGGCGTTGCAAGACGCCCGCGTGCAACGTGCGTGCCGGGCGTTTGTCATCGGCGAGCCGACCTCTTTGTTGCGGGCCGGCTGGACGGACGATTTGGGGCAGTTTGTGGCATTGGAAAGTGCGGAAAGATTACCGGTCAAATCCGTTCCAAGCCGCGCGGGCGGAAGAGTTTCTTTTCAAGCGGTTAAACTTGGTATTAAACTAGCCCTTCAAAAGAAGTTTCCTTTGGTAACGGCGCCCATTTCCAAACAAAGTTGGGCTTTGGCGGGCGTGCCTTTTACCGGACATACGGAATTATTGCGCCAAATGACACAAGCCGATGGACTTATGATGTTTGTAAGCGGGAATTTACGGTGTGGGCTTGTTACCGAACATTTTGCCCTAGCGCACTTACCGCTCACCCAAAAACGGGTGGAAAAGAGCGCGTACAGTTTCGCCGCGGCGCTAGAAAAATTAGGAGTTAAAAATCCAACGATTGGCCTTTGTGCGCTCAATCCGCACGCCGGCGATAACGGCCAATTCGGCATGGAAGAAAATCAAATTCTTCTGCCTGCTTTAAAAAATTTACAAAACGGTAGTTTACATATAGAGGGGCCGCTTCCCTCAGACGCGGCGTGGCTGGCGCACATCCGGGGTGATTATGACGGTCTACTTTGTTTATACCACGACCAGGCCCTTCTCGGATTGAAACTAGCCGCTACAAAACCGGTTGTGCATTTGACGGCCGGACTGCCTTTTTTGCGGACGTCACCCGCACACGGCACGGCTTTTGATATTGCCGGAAAAAACAAAGCCGACGCACAAAGTATGGTGTCGGCAATCTTGTTTGCTGTCAAGCAGGCCAACCCATAAAATACTATTAACGCAAGAATTTTATAGAGCTGGGCAGTATTACATCTTCCATAACATCTAAGGCGTACGAATCGGTCATCCCGGCTACAAAATCGGCAATGATGTCGTTTAAATTTGCGGGGTCGGTGCCGTACACTTTTTTCATGGACTTCATGTAGTTGGCAAAATTATGAGCGGTCTGTTTGCCTTCTTTTTCATAAGCGGCATAATCAAAGCCGTAGCGTTTGAATAAATCTCGGAAATAGTCAAATAAATTGGCAATACAGCGGCCGATAGTTTCTTTGCGCTGGAGCATTTGTTCGTTGCCGTAAATACGCTCGTAATTAAAACGGCGCAGTTGGGATAATAACTCAAATTTTTCCGCTGAAAACCCAATGAAATCTTTATCTTTGGAGTTGTTGATTAAATCCAGTGTGAGCGTGTTAATAATTTCGCCGTTTTTCTCACCCAGTTCGTAGCGTACTTCCTGCGGGATATCATCTAACGTAATCAAATCAGCTTTAATAGCGTCTTCAATATCGCGCCCCAAATAGGCGATTTTGTCCGATAAGCGCACGATACACCCTTCGTAGGTGGAGGGCATTTGGGTGCGGGCGGTTATTTTTTCCAAATCGTTGGGCGTCTGGGCGGGGCGCAGGCGGTTGTTGGCGTAATCTTCCCCGCAATGGCAGATAATGCCGTCTTTGACGGCAAATGTTAAATTAAGCCCCTCGCCGTAATTGGCTAAATGTTCTACCACGCGGTAGCTGTTTATTTCATGAAAAAAATGTTTCGGGGCAATGCACGCGTTGATGGCGCGTTCGCCTTCATGGCCGAAAGGCGCGTGTCCGATATCGTGCCCGAGGCCGATGGCGTAGGCCATATCTTCGCTTAAGTCCCAATTTCCGCTTTTGTTTAAGCCGCGGCAAATAGTGGCGGCAATCGTGGCCACGTGCAAGACGTGTTCAATGCGGGTACAGATGTGGTCGTTATCCGGCGCAAAGAAAACCTGCGTTTTATGTTTAAGACGGCGAAACGGTAGCGAGTGAATAATTTTAGTTTGGTCGCGGAAGTACTCCCCACGCAAATCGGAAGTAAGCGGATGGGTGCGGCGCAAATAAATTTCATCACTAAACGGGTTTTTAATCATAAAATTATGATACCATAATATAAAAGGCTGCCGCCATAGCGGCCGGGAGATTTGTATGATTAAAGCAGTGTACGCCGGTAGTTTTGATCCGGTAACAAACGGACACATAGATATTATTACCCGCGCGGCGCGGTTGTTTGGCGCACTGACGGTGCTTGTGATGAAAAATGAAAATAAAACGCCGCTTTTTTCTATACAAGAACGCGTAGAAATGTTGAGGCGCGCGGTAGCCCAAATTCCCGGGGTGCGGGTGGAAACGGCGCAGGGATTGCTGGCCGATTACGCGCGCAAAAACGGTGTGCAAGTGCTCGTGCGCGGGCTGCGCGGGGCGGCGGATATAGAGCCGGAATTTTGCGCGGCACACTTTAACAAACAGTTTTTTCCGGGTGCCGAAACGGTGTTTTTACCGACGGACCCTGCTTTGCAATACATCAGCTCTACCTTGGTAAAAGAAGCGGCCTTAGCCGGCGCGGATATCAAAGATTTTGTTCCGCCTGCGGTGGCGGCTGCCGTAACAAAAAAACTTCATCAAACTATGCCACGATAGTCAGCTTTTTGACTACATCTGTCCTTACCAAATTGTCATACCGGTCCTGCGGACGGCGATAATGCGGTATCTCCCGCTTTTACGTACGCAAGGGACGGAAACAAACGGAAAGAAAATCGGGAGATGCCGGAGTGCTTGCCGCACGGGCGATAAGCCTTGAACTTCTGTTAGATAGGTACGCGCTCTTTTGTTAGAAGGGGCGCGTATTTTTTATACGCGCAGAAAATTTTCCTCAAAGCAGTGCTTGCCGCACGGGCAACCCGGCATGACAACTTGATTTAATAACAGATTTTAAAATCGTAAG
>JAGCMD010000026.1 GCA_017646765.1 Elusimicrobiaceae bacterium
ATCGTAATGCCGCGTTCGCGCTCCAACGGGTTGGAGTCTAAAACGGTATCTTGCGCTTCGTCCTCTTTTACTTTAAATTCTCCGGCAAATTTAAGCAGTGCATCTACTACGGTAGTCTTGCCGTGGTCTACGTGGGCGATAATGGCCACGTTGCGTACATCTTGACGGGTAGGAGTTGTCATAATTATACCAGTTCCTTATTAAATTCTCACAAAAAACCCCGCCTCCGCGGGATTGCATAACTGCAACTTGAGTGATTATTTATATTTTAGTATTTTTTGAGCTGTTTTGCTTGAAAATACACTTCACTCAGACGTATAAATGTTTTATAATAACGGTATGGAACGATTGCTTGAAATTATTGGCATTGTGGTCGGGATGTATGTAATATATGCATTGACCATGGGAAAATGGAATTATACGTCGCAAGCGCAACGGGAGCACCGCAAGACCGAGCTGAAAGAGGCCGGACTATCGGTGCGTTTTTATTTTATGCATCCGCGTACGCAGTTTGTGCTGACGTTAGCCAGCGGCGGCATCTTTACCTTGTATTGGTTGTATAAACAATGGAGCCGGGTGCTGCGCGGTTTTAAACGGCTGGACGGTACGCCGCTGTCCGGTTCGGCTTGGGGACGGGCGCTGGGCGGTTGGTGGAGTTTTTTTGCGTTGGGAAATTTAATCAACCGTACGTGCGAATATATGCAAAAAGAAACGTCGTGGCCGTCTTGGTTGTGGGGGAGTGTGTGGCTGAGCGGTTTGGGGCTCGTGTTTGTGCCGGTGGAGATGGAATATCGGCTGGCGGGTTTTGTGATCTTTTGTTTCGTGCCGACGGTTTTACAACGCCGTATAAATACGTTAACGGCCGAACATATACCGGCGTTTCCGCGTGCGGTAGAAATAGTGGTTATGCTGCTCGGGGCGGTGTGTGTTGTCGGGTGTGTAATGGCTTGGCATCAATTTTTAGGAAGATAAATAGCCCGGCGTATTAGTTTGAAAAAGCCGGGGGTTGCTCTTGCCTGCGACGCAAGACCGCCAATATTTAGTAAAATAATTGTATACGATTTTGGAGGGAATAATGATAGAACTTTTTGAAGACCCACGGCTGGATAAACCGTCTAACGACCCGGCTCCGGCCAGTCTAGTCAAATTCAGACAAATTTCCCAAGATGCTCTAAAAGGTGCCGGCGAAGCACGCATCAAAGCCCAAAAAGATAAGGGCAAGATGACCGCACGCGAACGCATCTCGTACCTATTAGATAAAGACAGCTTTTTTGAAATTCAAAGTTTATTGGAAACGTCTTGTACCGATTTTGGCGTCAAAGATAAACACATCAAAGGCGACGGTGTAGTAACCGGATTTGGCCGCATTAACGGGCGCGAAGTGGCGCTTTTTGCGCAAGATTTTACGCAATTGGGCGGCTCGCTCGGTTTAGCGCACGCGCGTAAAATTGCCGACATTATGGACAAAGCCATTGAGGCCAAAATCCCGATCATCGGGCTTTTTGACTCCGGCGGCGCGCGTATCCAGGAAGGGGTGGACAGCTTAAACGGTTTTGGCGAAATTTTCTATCGCAACGTCAAAGCGTCCGGCGTGATTCCGCAGATTTCCGTCATTTTAGGGCCGTGTGCGGGCGGGGCGGCGTACTCTCCGGCGCTTACCGATTTTATCTTTATGGTAGACGGCATTAGCCATATGTTTATCACGGGGCCGGGTGCCGTAAAGGCAGCCACCGGGGAAGAAGTTGATTTTGATTCTTTGGGCGGCAGTGCCCCGCATAGCGAAAAAAGCGGCGTGTGTCAATTTGTGGCCAAGTCCGAACAAGATTGTTTCCGCCAAGTGCGTGAGCTGCTCTCTTTCCTACCGCAAAACTGTGAGGAACGCTCGCCCATGCAGACCACCAGCGACGTGACCGACCGTGCCGTACCGGTGCTGGAACGCATTTGCGAAATGGACCCCAAAAAAGCATTTCGTATCCATCATGTGATTTGGCGTTTGGCCGACGATTTTGGCTTCTTTGAAATTCACCAAAATTTTGCTAAAAATATTGTAACGGGTTTTATTCGCTTGGCGGGGCACGTGGTCGGTGTCGTAGCCAACAACCCGGCCCATTTGGGCGGCGCGTTAGATTGCGACGCCAGCGACAAAGCCGCGCGCTTTATCCGCTTTTTAAATGCGTTTAATATCCCGCTTTTAACCCTGGTAGATACGGGCGGTTATTTGCCCGGCGTGGCGCAAGAGCACGGCGGTATTATCCGCCACGGCGCGAAGTTGTTGTACGCTTATTCTGAGGCCACCATCCCGAAAATTACGCTTGTTTTACGCAAGGCCTACGGCGGCGCGTATATCGCGATGGGTTCTAAAATCTTAAAAGGCGATTTTAACTTTGCCTTCCCCAGCGCGGAAATTGCCGTGATGGGGCCGCGAGGAGCGGTAGAAATTTTGTACTCCCGCGCACTCAAGGCCGAGAAAGACCCTGCCAAACAAGAAGAACTTAAAATGAAAATGACGCAGGAATACTCGGATAAATTTGCCTCGCCGTATCAGGCGGCCACCAACGGCTCTATTGACGAAATTATTGAGCCGGCCGAAGCACGCAGTAAAATCATCCGCGCGTTTGCGGTCTTGCGCACGAAGCGCGACCCGAAAAATCACCCGCGAAAGGGCAATATTCCGTTGTAAGGATGCGTGTATCCAAAAAATAAAATTTGATAAGATATGACTATGGAAAACGAAAATTCTTTAGACACCACCGGTGAGTATTTCCGTCAGTTGGGCCAAGTGGCCCACGAACTGGACCGGGCCGAAATAGCCAAATTATGGGCTCAGGCCAAAAAAGGCAACGAAAAAGCCAAACATAAATTGTTGGAGATGAATTTGCGGCTTGTTATTCCGGCGGCGAAGCGGTTTTTGCGTCCCGGGATGGAACTGATGGATTTAGTAGAAGAAGGCAATTTGGGTTTGTTGCAAGCGATCCAAAAATTTGAGCCGGCTAAAGGATATCGTTTTTCTACGTATGCGGTGTATTGGATAGAGCAGTATATCCGCAAATATATAGAAGAACAGACCGGTTCTATTAAAATTCCGTCGCATGCTTGGGGGAACCTCAAACGTTGGTTTCGTGCGTGGAACGAGCTGAAAGAAACCAACGGGCGCGATCCGTCATTGCGGGAAATGGCGCAAGAGCTGGATTTGTCTGCCCGGCAGGTAAAATCTATCGTGGATACGATTAACGCCGCTCGCGGGGTAGATTCCCTAGCTACTACCGTCCACGCAGAGGAAGACCTAACCCTGGAAGATTTAATCAGTGATGACGGAAAAGGGAACCCGCATGATGTGTTTTTACATCAAGAAGATCAAAACACGCTCAAGCAAAGCATGGCCAGTTTAAATGACCGGGACCGTCAGATTATTATCTTGCGTTATGGGCTGGATGATAATGCGCCTAAAACATTGGGAGAAGTGGCGGAAGAGTTGGGGCTCTCGCGTGAGCGGGTACGCCAAATTGAGACGCGTGCCATTGCGGCCTTACGGCGGGAAGCGCGCAAAGCCGGTATCATAGAAACTACAGAAGAAAATTTCCGTACCCGTAATTTACATAGTGCTATGCGTCCGAAAGCTAAAACCAATATTTTGGGTGAACAAGTGCGCGCACGCAGCGGTTTGCTGCACCTGTTGGACCAAGCGGCTGCCAAGGCAAAAAAACAAGCCGCTATGAAAAATAAAAAGAAAGTTGCTGCCAAAAAAGCTGTCCGTGCTTCTAAGAAAACAATAAAATCGGTGCAAAAGAAATCTGTACGCACACCGAAAAAAACAGTCAAAAAGAGCGTTGCTAAAAAAGCACTCAAAAATAAAGCGATTAAAAAAACGAGCCGTAAAGCTGCCCGTAAAAAATAATTTTTGCCCCCGTAGCTCAATTGGATAGAGCGATTCCGTCCTAAGGAAGAGGTTGCGAGTTCAACTCCCGCCGGGGGTATTTCTTCCTGTTTTTCTTCCTAAAAATAGCCAATTTCGTTGTTGCAAACTTGGTCGGATACCTCCGCGCTACCGCGCGCGTGCCGCCAGTATACCTTCCTCGTTTGCGCCTAGAAATTGACTATTTTATTTTGAAAAACATTCTCACGCGCGTCCGGAACTGCGTAAAATTAGTTTGAAAACCCGCCTGTTACGATTTATGGGAGATGATAACCGCCCGGGGGTACATTTTTCCTGTTTTTCTTCCTAAAAATAGCCAATTTCGTTGTTGCAAACTTGGTCGGATACCTCCGCGCTACCGCTTAAGATTTTTGTTCAGCGGTGGACGCGTCGGTTGGAGAGGAAACTTCTTCTTTATTTTGCGGGAAAAGTTCGGCAGCCAAATTTTTGACCGTTTCCAAGGCTTGGTTGTATTCGGTCGTTGCTTGCGTGAGTTGGGAAGTCGGGCGGTTGTTTTTGTTGTTTTTGGCGATTTCCAACTCTAATTTTGTCTTCTTAAATTCAAAATTCTCTATAGCTAAGCGCAGCAAAATACGATTTAAGAGCTGCGCCTTTTTCACACTGTTCATGTTTGGGCAAGCGGCCAAGGCTTCTTTGAGTTTATCTAAATCTTGTTGGGCCTGTTCGCGGGTAACCAACTGCAAAACGGGATTGTCCGGCGCAAGTTCCGGCACCGAAACAGCCGATGCCAACGCCGCATTACGCTCCGGCAGGAAACTGTTTCCTACCAACATGCCGCTTACAAACAACAAAGCCATCGTAAATATGTATAAAATAAAACGCATCATACTCTTTATATTTTATCAAAATACCCGCCCCTTGGTATAACGGCTAGCGGGAGGGTTTATATACTTTGTGTCCTTCACGAACGTACGCGGCGAGAACTTCTTCTCCGGCTTGCGGTTCAAGGTTTCCGTAAACGGTGATGCCGCGCTTTTTAAATTCGTTAAGCCAATCGGGCTTAAACCCTTCGTCAAATCCGGTAATTTCTTCCACACGGTTTGAGGGTACCCCGTAATACACGGCTTTAATACCGGACCACATAATCCCGCCCAAGCACATGATGCAGGGTTCAGAGGTAACATACAAACTTAAATTATACGGGGCTAAATCAAACGTGCCTAATTTTTGTTCGGCCGCTTTAATGGCGTTCATTTCCGCGTGATGGTGGCTGCACTTTTCTTGGACGACAGAATTAGAATCCTTGGCTACTAAATTGCCTTTTTCGTCATAAATGGCAGCCAAAAAGGGGCCGGCTCCCCGGGCAATGCGTTCTTTAAGTTCTTTTTGTAACGCTAAAATGATTTGGGCGGCTTTTTCTGCCTTTTCTATTTGTATCGGCTCATTAGCTAAAATTTCGTTCTGTTTTGAAATCATAAAAATCCTCTTAGTGGCATCTTCAGTACACCGGGCCAATAGGTATTATACAAAAAACAACCCCGGTTATAACTTGCTATAATATAATATTAATAACTTCAAGGAGAGTAACGATGGCTTCTTTTTCTTTTACCACGCAAGGGGTATGTTCGCAGGAAATTCGTTTTGAGTTAGATGCCCAGAACCGGGTGCATCATGTAAATTTTGTGGGCGGTTGCCCGGGAAACTTAACCGCCATCAGCAAACTGGTGGAAGGGGCTAATGCCCAAGAAGTAGCTGCCTTGCTAAAGGGCAACGATTGCGCCGGGAAAGGTACCTCGTGCGCGGACCAATTGGCCCGTGCGTTAGAACAAGCCTTGGCTAAATAATAAACTACCTAAGCACCTTCAAAAAAGGTAAAATACACTATATGCCCAGATATTACTACGCAGCCAAAAAATCACGAAAGAAAACGAAAAAAACATCCTCCATGGCGTGGGTGCGTTCCGCTTTGTATATTTTGGGGGCGGCAGCCTGCGTTTGGTTAGGCTATATTTTATGGGTAAATGCCAGTGGCACGTTGGCGCAACGGACTTCGTCCGGCTTGTTTCAAATATTAGGGCAGGCGGCCGGGTTAATTCCGTTATTGTTGGCGTACTGGTTGTTGCAAACTATGCGTAAAAAAAGCGCGTCGTTTTTGTTGTTTCTGGTGGGGAGCGGGGTTCTGCTTTGTGCGTGTGCCAGTTTGCTTACCTGTTTGCGGCTGATTTTTACTAACTCATTACTAGATGGCGGCCGTGCGGGAAGCAGTATTTTTTATGCATTTAGGGGAGTAACGGGCAGCGTGGGAGCGGCGTTATTTTCATTAGCGTTTGCCCTGGTGGGATTACAAATTTTATTTGCTATACCGTGGGCGGTTGTTTTTCAAAAAACATTGGAGTTTATTCAAAACGACTTTAGCGGTTGGATAGAAGCCCGTGCCGAGCTAAAGCAAAAAGTGGAACAAGGACGCGTAGCCGTGAAGGCTAAAGCCGAGGCAACGCAGGTGCAGCGAGAGGCATCGTTGGCGGCTGTAGCCGAAGAAATACACGCCATGCCGGAAATTCACCGGGCTAAACCGGTGGTCCGCCGTCCAAAAGCCGAGCCGATTACAACGCTTCCCCGCCGTGATGAAGCGCCTTCTTTACCGCCGGAAGAGAAGGCTCAACCCAAAGACGAGAACGGCGAAGTGAAAAAATTTGACCCGGCTACGTTTCAATTGCCTTCGTTAGATTTATTGCACGACCCAAAGGGCGACGGTATCGTCGGCCCAACAGACGAAGAAATTGCCAAAGCTACTAAACGCTTGGAAGACACGCTTAAAAACTTTGATATTGGTGCGCACGTAACGGGCGTTTCGCCGGGCCCGGTCGTTACCCGCTACGAAATTCAACCCGATGCCGGCGTCAAAATGTCCTCCATTACGGCACTTACGCAAGATATTCAGGCCAGCATGCAGGCACGTTCTATCCGCGTGCAAGCGCCGATTCCGGGCAAAAGCACCATGGGGTTTGAAATTCCAAACGACCGCAGCGTTACGGTAACGATGAAGGAAATTTTACAATCACCGGTTTATGCAAATTCCAAAGCAGTTTTGCCTATTGCCCTAGGCCGCCACGCCAACGGAGACCCGGCCGGCACGGTAGCCGAAAAATGGCCGCATATGCTTATAGCCGGGGCCACGAATAGCGGTAAATCTATTTGTGTGCATACAATCATTATGTCCATTTTGTTTAAACACCGCCCGGACGAAGTGAAATTTTTACTCATTGACCCCAAACGTGTGGAGCTAACGCTCTATGAAGGTATCCCGTATTTATATGACCCTAAAACCTCGTGTGATGATGCCGATATTATTACCAAAGCGTCCGATGCGGCCAAGTCCTTGCAAATGCTTGTAAAAGTGATGGAAAAACGGCTTGATTTATGCCAACTGGCCAAGGTCAAAAACATTGAGGGCTACAACCAATGGGCCAAGCAAAATAACGAAGAAAAAATGTTCTACATCTTCGTTATCATTGACGAAATGGCCGATCTGATGCTGCAGACCAAAGCATCTATTGAAGACTCTATCCAACGTCTTGCGCAAATGGGCCGCGCCATGGGTATCCACTTAATTTTATGCACCCAGCGCCCGTCTGTAAAAGTGGTAACGGGCATTATTAAAGCCAATATGCCCTCGCGCATTGCTTTGCAAGTAGCGTCGGGCATTGACTCCAAGGTTATTTTGGACGGCGTGGGAGCCGAAGATTTACTCGGACGCGGTGATATGCTGTTATTAGACAGTTCCACCCAAACTCCGCTACGTATCCAAGGGGCGTACGTGGCGCCGGATGAAATTAAAGCGGTCGCCGATTTCTTGCGTGCGCAGGGCGGGCCGGACTACCCGGTGCAGGTCGTCAGCGAACAACCCGCAAACGGTATGCGCCCGCAAGACGGGTTAGGAACAACCCCCGAAGAACAGTTGCAAGCGTTGCGGCTTATTAAAGAGCGCCGCCGCGTCAGCCAAGATTTGCTTAAAGCCCATTTCGGCTCGTCGGCACGCGCAACCAATATGCTTAGCGTGCTGGAAATGCGCGGATACATCACCAAGCCCGAAGGCTCTAACCGGTGGGAAATTCACTACGATTTAATTGACCAAGGAATTGAAGAATTGGAAAATCCGCCCTATGAGAAAGATTACGAGGAAAAAACATATGAATCGGTTTATAAATAATTGCGGTATAGCCGTTGGAGCGGTGATGTTGTTTGCTTGTACGGGTGCGCAATCGCCGGAAATGCCGGTCGTAACGGAAGAACCTTCACAAGAAACAGTTTCTCAGCCCCGGCCTGTTACGCCCGCTGTTAAACCGGCAGACACTCCCCCGGCGGCGCCTCAACCTACTCAAATCATCAAAGTGGAAACGCCCGAAAAAGAACAAATCGCCGGGCAGTCTCCGGTAGAACGCTTAAAGGCGTGGGATAAAAATTTGCATTTTTTAAGAACGGATTTTATCCAAAACTCCTCTTTTGAGCGGGTAGTCATCAGCCGTTCGCAAGGCACGTTGTTTTACGACCAAGCCAAACACGCCTTGCGTTTGGATACAAAAGATACCGACGGTGCGGTTATTCAATCGGCCGTAACGGATAAGAGAAAAATTTTTATTTTGGATGAAAAAGGGAAAGAAGTTTCGCAGCTTTCTTGGCAAGAGTGGCAGCAAGGGCAGCCCAATCAAGCCCTTTTTGATTTTGGGAATTATACCGAGCTGCTTTCCCGCCATCACGTAAAGGTAATTCGCCCCGATTTTTTGGCCTTAACGCCTAAAGAAGGCGAAGAATATACGCTGTACTTAACACTGCGTCCGGAAGATTATTTCCCACAAGGTATTAAGCTCGTTTCGGGTGATATGGTTACCCAAGCCGAATTGACCCACATACAACAAAACAAACCGTTGCCTCAAGCAACCTTCGGAGGATTTTTTAAATGATGACGCTCGCTAATAAAATTACGTTAACCCGTGCCGCTATGTCCATTTTGATGTTTTTATTTATTTTAATGCCTTTCGCGTGGGCGCGGATTGTGGCGATTGTAATTTTTACCGTGGCGGCCAGTACCGATTGGATAGACGGGAAAATTGCGCGAGAAACGCATACAGTTACCCCGTTTGGAGCGATTGTAGACCCCTTTGTGGATAAAATTTTAGTAATCGCCGCCTTCTTTGCTTTTGTAGGTATACGGGAATTAGATGTGCCGATTTGGGCCGTATTTTTTATCCTTTTGCGCGAACTGATGGTTTCCAATTTGCGTGCGATTGCGGCCCTGGAAGGAAAAGTAATGGCGGCAGAGCGGTGGGGAAAGTTTAAAACCGTGGTGCAAATGTCAGCTATCGGCACGATTTTCTTTGTGCTTCTTATGTATCATTTATCGTATTTGTTGGGGGGAATCGGGCAAGAAATCAGCGTGTTTTTATTTGTATTATTGTGTAAAATTCCGTATGTGGCCACGGTTATTGCGGCGGTCATTACATGGGTGAGTATGATTTCGTATTTGCGTAATAATTGGGATTTACTTAAAAAATCGTGGAGTTTACCGGCATGCAACAAGTAGTGCGTTGTCTGGCTACGGGTTTTTATATTAGTTACCTGCCGCCGCTTATTTTTCCGTTTAAGAAAAATACGGGCGCGGGGTTTTTGGGAACCTTGTGGGGGATCCCGCTGGTACTGCTGTTTCCCGCTGACACGTTTTTATATTCAATTTGCATGTTGGCTTTTTGGGCGTTTGCGGTGTATATCTGTAAAAAAGTACAATTTAAGGGATATACCGGCCATGATAACCCTAAAATTGTCATTGATGAAGTGGCCGGGTATATAGCGGCGATGGCATTTTTACCGCGTAGTGCGGGATATTTGGCGGCAGCCTTCGTGTTATTCCGTACTTTTGATACCCTTAAACCGGGGCCCGTCAAAACATTTGACAAAATGCAAAACGCTTTTGGCGTAGTATTTGACGATGTGGCAGCCGGACTAATGGCCAATATTTTAATTCAGCTTTTTATTATTTTTGTAGTTCGGGGTTAACCCAAGGAGAATTGTAATTATGCAAGCATCTACATTACGTGAGCTTATTGCAGCAGGCGGGCCGGTGCTTATCTTGCTGGTGCTGTTGTCTATTTATTCTATCTCTGTTATTTTAGAGCGGTTTTTCAGGATGCGTACCGCTATGTCTTTATCGCGCAAATTACTGGCGTATTGCCATCATCCGTTGCGTTCGGAAAATTACCAAAAAGTGGAAGAGGCGTGCCGCAAAGAGAGCGTCAAGCATACGCCGGCGGCCCATTTGCTTACTAAATTGGTAGAAGCGCGCTCCCGCTCGTTGGAAGAACAAGAAAGAATAGCCGAAGATACTATTGAGTGGGAAACTACGAAACTTCAACGCCGCTTAACGGTGCTGGGTACACTGGGCAGTATTACGCCGTTTATCGGACTTTTCGGTACGGTTATTGGGGTTATGCACGCATTTAAAGATTTGGCGGCCAATACGGCAGCGGCGGGGGGAGCCTCCGTAGTGGCGGCGGGTATTGCCGAGGCGCTTGTCAACACGGCGGCGGGGCTCTTTGTAGCTATTCCGGCGGTTATTGCCTATAACTATTTTTTATCTAAGACGAATTATTTTGCTAAGGAATTGGAGAGCGTAGCCAACGAGTTTATTTACCGCTCCCATAATGATTAAAGCCTATGAGCACACACAGAAAAAGAACCGTCATGGCGGAAATAAACATGGTGCCGTTTATTGACATCACGCTTATTTTGCTGATTATTTTTATGGTGATGAGCCCGCTGCTCGTTCAAATGCAGCTGACGGTGGATTTGCCCCGTTCGCAATCGGTCAATACACAAGCGGAAGATGATGTAATCCGTATTGAAGTGGAAAAAAACGGTAAAATTACGGTGCAGAACAAACATCTTACGCTTAAAAATTTGGAACGGGAACTCATTTTAAGAATGGGGAAGGCCAACAAAAAAACAATTCTTGTTCAGGCCGATAAAGATGTTCCCATACAGCAAGTAGTGTCTGTTTTTGATATTGCCAAAAAATTGGGCGCTGCTAAATTAGGGATAGGAGTGCTTTCAAAGAACTGATGGATCGTTATTTAGTTTTTTCCGGCGGACTTCACGCGCTGGCTGCATTAGTGTTAGTTGCCTGTTTGGCGGCTCCGGCCAAAAAGGCGGCGGCTACATATACTATTGATTTTATCGGTACGGGTAAAGTAGTGGCTACTACCGGGCAGGAAGCTGCCCCCAAAACGGGCGTCCAAGTGCCGCAACCGGCTCCGCAAGCGGTGGCTAAACCCGAACCGCCCGCCCCGGCTCCTGCTAAAAAAGCGTATGCCGCTAAGACGGAAATTGCCGAAAAACCCAAACCTCAAAAAACCAACGTAAAAGAAGAGCCTCTAGCCGCGCCGAGCGTATTGGACGACGCAGAAACTGAAGCAACGGCTAAACCTGCCGAAGGGGAAGACGGCGCGCAAGAAAACGCTTTTGGCGGTGGAAATATTCAAACCGATTTTGCTAATTTTCCATATCCGTGGTATATTACGCAAGTGCGTAACAGCTTGTGGATTGAGTGGGAAAAACGACGCCCGGCGGGCAGCACATTGGGAACCCTGGTTTCTTTTGCCATTGCGCGGGACGGAAAAGTGAGAGATTTAAAAATAGATAAAAAATCCGGGGATGAGACCTTTGATTTCGCGGCCACGTCGGCAGTTATTAACGCGGGGCCTTTTGCGCCGTTACCTATGTATTACGAAAAGGATGAGCTTACCGTAACGGTGGAGTTTAAACAGGAGACATAAACTATGAACGGATGGCATAGGTTTGGTATTTTGGTGGTGTGTTGTATAGCTGTTATGATTTTATTCCCGAATTATGATTTTGCGGGGTGGACTTTTGTCGGGATGATGTTACTAATGTGGACGGGTGCGATTATGCTTTCGTCGCTGGTAGCTAATATGTTTGGCTTTTCCAATTCGGAACGGTTTAACAAACTGCTTACCTTGGTGTTGCTGGCCATGATTCTGTTTTCGTTGTTGTGGTATTTCCCGCAAACGGACAAAGTTTCCCCTATCAATAAACTCAAATATGGGGAATATCCCACTAAAGCCACTATTAAAAGAGGGATTAAACGGCTGACTTTTAATTTTGATTTTGTTCGGCGTAATGTCCGCCGGGATGCCAATTATGTTAATCAAGAGATTCCTTATTCCAACGCCGTGAAACGGACGCGTGAAACGGTACAACGCGTGCAAGATCGTGCCAATGCTGCGATTGATTACATGGAAGATGCGATAGAAGAGTAAATAGAAAAATTTATGAAAAATACCATTTTAATTACAGGCGGCAACGGTTTTATCGGGCGGGTGCTGACCAATAAATTATTGCAAGAAGGGTTTAAGGTACGTGTGGTAACACGTAAACACCCGACTCAGCAACCGGCCAACCCGGCCGTTACGCTTGTCCGGGCCGATTATGACGACGTAAAATCGCTTCAACAAGCTATGGAAGGCTGCGTGGGTGTGTTTCACTTAGCGGCCGCCATTTTTGGTTTTCGCCGCGCCGATTTTGAAAAAGCCAATGTCACTCACACGCGCAATGTGGTTCAAGCCGTCAATCAATCGCCGCAAATTACTACGTTTGTGCACGTGTCCAGTTTGGCAGCCAGCGGTTTTGCGCAAGATGCTAAAACGCCGCGTACCGAAGATATGACTCCGGCTCCGGTGTCCGATTACGGCATCACCAAGTTGGGGGGAGAAGAAGCCGTTAAAACGCTTCGCCCCGGTGTGAAGTGGACGATTATCCGCCCGCCGATTGTATATGGCAGGCACGATTCCGGCGTCTCCAAAATTGCGTTGTGGGTTAAACGCGGTGTGATGGTAAATACTTCGGGCAACGGATATTTTAGTTTTGTGCATGTGGACGATTTAGTCAGTGCGTTATGGCAAGCGTATCAACGGCCCGACACGGCCGGTGAGACGTATTTTATTGCGGAAAGTGCTACCTATAGTTGGGACTATTTTATTACCGAAATGGCCCGCGCTATGAATTGCCATAGACCGTTTATGCCGTCGGCCCCTAAGTGGCTGCTTAATGCGGCGGCTTTTGTGTATGAAACATTGGCCCGCGTGAGCGGCGCGCAACCGGCACTGAACTATGATAAAGTTACCGAGGCTACCGTAAAAGGACATTGGATTTGTTCCAATCACAAATGGACTTCTTTGACCGGACAGCAATTTACACCGCTTAAAGAGGGATTGGAAAAAAGTTTTACACGTCCATCATAGTCAAAGTAATGCTAATTTTGTTATAATATATCGGTTGGTTTGAACGTTTTTGGAGAGGTGGCTGAGAGGCCGAAAGCGGCGGTTTGCTAAACCGTTATACGGGTTAATTCCCGTATCGAGGGTTCGAATCCCTCCCTCTCCGTAGAATTAAAAAAGACTCCCGCAAGGGAGTTTTTTTTAATTCTAGGAAGAGTGGAGTGACACAAACTGCTTTGTGTCACGTCGGGATTCGAAGCCCGGAGCGTTGTACGAGTTTTGCCGATAGGCAAAGGCGAGTACCGCGAGGGCGGGCCCGCAGGAAAATACCGTCAGGTATTTTACCGCAGGGCGAATCCACACAAACTGCCTTGTGTCACGTCGGGATTTCGGGCCCGGATAAAAGCCCGCAAAGACTTGCGGGCGTATCAATAAGCTTAGCCGAAGGCGGAATAATCCCGCAGGGATTTATTCCGTCAGGGAATTGACGCAGGCTATTTTACCGGACGGCATTTTCCCCAAAGGACCTATGTTTTTATAGGTCCTTTTTTTTATCCCGGGGGGCCTCTTGGCCCACGCTTTTTCCGGCTTTTTATTTTACACTATTAGTGTAAAAGTGGTATTTTAAAAAGAGGGAATTTATGAATAAAAAATTTTTTATCGTTGTGCTAAGCGGTTTGTTCTTATTGCCGGGATGGAATATTGTATTGGCTCAAGGGGGAGCTGCGGGTAAGGCACTAGTCAAAGCATCCTCTTGGATCCCCAAACGGGCCAATATCGTTACCGAAATTACGGATGCGGTCAAGCAAAAATCGTTTGAGAAATTATTGGGCGAGGCGCTTGATTCTCCTTCCAAATTGGTACCTTTGGAAAATTTTCAAGGCAGCCCCGAGCAGGTAGGCAACATTACAAACCGTATTGCGCATACCTTCGGTTATTCCAAGTTGTTTTCTGCCGAAGAAAAGAAGCTCCTTCGGGAAGGAAATGCCCAGAAATTTTCGGAAGGGGGAGATAAAGCCTTGCTTCCGTTGGCCAAGGCCCTTTATTTGGAGGGGCTTGATGCCCAAATTATGGCCGAGTTGGGAAAACAGATAACCTTTTCGGAAGCGGAAATGAAGGCTTATATAGATCGTAAATTAAAATTACAGCGTTTTATAGCGGATATGGAAAACGGATGGGGCAGCCTTTTGAGCCAAACCAGTTTTCGCGGAGCCGACAATCCTTCCCGATACATTGTGAACGGTTTTCTTTTGCAAAACCCGGTTCGCGGCGGATCTTTTCATTTAGATATGGTGAAAGACAGAGCGGCCGAGATAGACCGTCTTTTAAGTAAGGGGGGGATTAACAAAGGTTTCTTTTTACTTAATAAACAAGAAAATGCCTATTTTGCATCGTTGTCGCTGGCCGATCAAAGAAAATTTGCCCAAATCAAATATCAGCAAGCCGCTGAAAGTGTATTTTACTATTATAGGAAAGGATTTTTAAATATGACAGCCAACGACTTTAGACAATTTTATGCTTGGAGAAACCGGGCCGAATACTTTAGAAATTTATCTAAGGTGTTGGAGACGGAAACATTTCCTCGTTCTACGATTAGTTTAGGATTTGAAGAGGCCCCCAACAGCCCGTTTGCCCAATTACGTTTACTTCCTCCGGCTCAGCGTATGGGCAGATTGCAATTTGATATTGACCGTATGGTTGACTCGGAGGCGAAGCAAACGTTGGTGACGGAATTGGCTCGCCAAAAATCGCTCTACGAACGCCATGCTTTTTCACAAACTTTTGGTGTGCCGTATCATCAAGTGCCGGATCTAAACGGAAGACACTATGACGAATTTTTAACTCAAATAAAATTTATGTTCGGCAAGAGAAAAAGTGACGGAAAACTATGGTCGGATGTAATCCGCGGATTTGAGACGAGTTACGGTCTTGAAAAACATAATGACGTACTTAGAAAGATTACTAATGCGCAACAAGCGTTTGCCCCCAAGCTAAAAGAAGATTTTATGCAATACTACAAATGGTCTTATGAGAAAGGAGTGTATGGCTCGCTGCAAGGATTTTTTGAGCGTGCCCACAGACGTGGATATCAATTAAATGACCCCGAATAAAATTTGCACGAACGCGCTTTTTATTGTATAGTAATGCTAGCAGTTAACTTTTATTACGGAGGATAGTATGCAAGCTTTTAACACGTATTTTGTGGATGTGCTTAAAAAGCATTACATTGATTTTTCGGGCCGGGCAACTCGTACACAATTTTGGATGTTTGTGTTGTTTGAGATTGTCGTTGCCATTTTGTTGGGTATTGTATTAAGCTTTATCGGCGATATCGGGGCCGTGATTGCAAAGATTTGCGGATTGGCGCTTTTGTTGCCGTCCTTGGGTATCGGGGCACGGCGTTTGCGCGACGGAGGGTTTTCTCCCTGGTGGTTGCTGTTGGAGTTTGTGCCGGTCGTGGGGAACATTGTTTTGTTGGTGATGTGGCTGTTGCCTTCTAAAAATTAATTGGCCGATTGTTTTTTGCAACTTCCCGGGTCCGTTTGGTGGGCCCGGGTTTTTATCGTTCCTGTCGGGTTTGGTATAATATATCCATGGCAAAAAAACAGTCTGTTTTAGTCGTCTGCTCTAACCGCAAGGCCTACCACGATTATTTTATTGAGGCCGATTACGAAGCCGGCCTTTCTTTGTTGGGGGCGGAAGTAAAATCCATCCGTCAAAAAGAAGTCAGCTTGGAGGGGAGTTTCGTGCGGATAGAAAACGGCCGGGCGTACGTGTATAATATGCACGTTAAACCCTACAAATTTAATTCTATTACCGAAATGGACCCAACCCGTCCGCGTGAATTATTACTCAATAAAAAAGAGTTGCGCAAATTGGCGGCCAAGGCAGAGATTAAGGGCTATGCGCTGGTGCCGTTGGAAATTTATTTTAAAAACGGTTGGGCGAAGTTAAAATTGGCCGTTGCCAAGGGTAAACACTTATTTGACAAACGCGAAGCCCTTAAAAAGAAAGATTTAAACCGTGAGATGGAGCAATCTTTTAAAAATAAAATACGGTTTTAACGGTGGGTAAAATTTACTGGATTTTTGCGTCGTAATATTCTAAAATATATCTACTTGGGCGGGTGGCGGAATTGGCAGACGCGTACGGCTCAGGACCGTATGGACGAAAGTCCTTAAGGGTTCAAGTCCCTTTCCGCCCATTACTTTTGGTAACATGATTAAATCGCACAACTATCATCGGACGAGCACTATTTCTCTACACAGAAGGGGAAGTTCGCGCCGAAAATCGGGGGTGCGGTTTTTTTTGAAGTTATTTTTGTTTTTAATGATAGCGGGAACGATTGTCGCCGGCGGTTGCTGGGGCGTGGTAAAAGGGTACCGGGTATTGCGTCAAGCGCGGCTGTCCGATTGGCATGTTAAAAAGGTGGTTGTCGCCGGCGTAACAGGGGATTTGTACAAAGCGTTAATGACATTAGCCGGCCCTTACCAAGACAAGCCTTTTACCATTAAAGAGGCGGTTGCTTTGCGCGATAAAGTGCGCAGCCGTTATCCCATGCTTAAAAATGTTTCCGTCAAACGCGGGCTCATTAGCGGCAAATTGACGGTGGCGGCTACTCACCGCACGCCGCTTGCCAAATTTATTCGGCCGGACAGTGCCGTCCAATATATAGATGCCGATAGCACGATTTATACCGATCCTCATCCCGATTTGCTCACCCCGGTACCGACGGTTGAACTAACCGGAGAAGTGCCGGAAAAACTAAACCCCGAATTTATTGATTTGGTGGAAAGTACCCTTAAATTAAACAAGAATTTGGATTTTGTTTTATTACGTATGAATTTAACCGATAACACGGTGCAAATGCATTTGCCGGACGGAGACGAAATTAACTTCGGCCCGGCCGTCAATTTGAAAAAGAAAACAGCCCGTGCGGCGCAAATTATGGCTGTGGCGCGGGGGAAGTATTCGTCCCCGTTTGTGCTTGACTTTCGGTTTTTTGAAGAAGGCAAAGTTTTTTTAGCCCAAAAAGCCCGTTAAGTTTTATAATAAAAGAGGATGTAAAAAATACTAGACCTGTACCGTTTTTTTATACTAAAATTTATTGACGACTTTTAGGTGAGTGTTATGGCAAAAACAAATTTAATTGCAGGATTGGATATTGGCAGCGGTAAAATGACGTGCATTGCCGCGGCTCATGACGAAGAAACAAATACGTTGAAAGTATTAGCCGGGCGCAGTGTGCCGTGTAAGGGCCTTCGCGGAGGGATGGTTTCCGATATTCGTGAAACCTCTTCGGCTGTTACCCATATTTTGGGGAGTATTGAACGCGAGTGCAACCGCGATATCAGTAATTTATTTGTGGGGGTGCGCGGTTCGCATTTGGAATCGTTTAGTAATCACGGTACATATAACATATCCCGTATGGATAAAGAAATCACCCGCGCCGATATGGACCTGGCGGTAGAAAATGCCAAAGCTATGCCGCTTAAAAATGATAACGAGATCATTAACGTGGTTACCCAAGGCTACGCGATAGACAAACAACGCGGTATTTCTAATCCGGAGGGAATGGAAGGCTCGCTGTTAGAGGTAGATGTGCATATTACTACCGGTTCTTCCACCCATATGAACAATTTAGCCAAAGCTATCCAACGTCCCGGTTATAAAATTGATGATACCTTTTACAGTTTGGTGCCGCTGGCCGAATGTGTGCTGACGCAAGAGGAAAAGGAAATCGGCGCTCTTATTTTAGATTTAGGCGGAGAAACCATGTCCGTGGGTATTTACATTGACGGTATTTTGAAATTCTCGCGCGATATTCCCTATGGGTGTGATTTGATTACCAGCGATCTTTCGCGCTTGCTGCATACCTCCCGTCAAAATGCCAAAGAAATCAAAGAAAAATACGGGGTCTCTTTCCCTACTTTCTTAGATGAAGAAGGTGAAATTCCGGTGCCTTCTTTGGACGGACGCACTATTCATAATATCAAAAAGAGCTATGTGCTGGATATTATCCAACCGCGTGTGGAAGAGCTGATGGAACAAGTCGCGCGTTGCGTAGAGATGTCCGGTTACAAGAATTTCCCGGTGGTTGGCGTGGTAACGGGCGGGGGTTCGTTGATGCCGGGTATCACCGACCATTGTGTGAATATTTTAGGGCTTAAGGAAGTGCGCCGCGGTATTGTGCAGCGCGAACTTATCACCAGTGATGACACTTTTTTTGATCCGCAATACAGCACCGCCATGTCGCTTGCTATTTATGCGTCCGGATGTACGGGTTACGAGGAATACGGGAACTCTTCCTATGATAAAGGTTCCTCTATGTTCGGCAAGTTCGGCAAGTGGCTTAAAGGAGTAGATATTTTTGGCGGTTGATGGGGTGTGTTATGAGAGATTTATTTTTACCGGCGAGTTCTTTTGAAACGAAGAAAGCTAAAATTAAAGTGGTAGGTGTGGGCGGCGGCGGTGGAAACGCTATCAACCACATGGTGGCCTCCGGCTTAAAAGACGTAGACTTTATTGCTGTTAATACCGACGCGCAAGATTTGCGCCGCAACCAGGCCCCCTATTTGGTACAAGTAGGCGAAAAAATTACCAAGGGCTTAGGTGTAGGCGGAGACCCGGAACGCGGTAAACGCGCCGCCGAAGAATCTAAGGAAAAGTTAAAGCTTATTATCGGCGAGTGCGATTTGTTGTTTATTACAGCCGGTATGGGGGGCGGCACGGGAACCGGGGTGGCTCCGTACTTGGCCAAATTGGCTAAAGAAATTTATGGGGATGAATTATTAGTGTTAGGGGTCGTTACGCGGCCTTTTTCTTTTGAAGGATACGTGCGCGAGAAACAGGCGGATGAAGGCATTGAAGAAATGTCCAAATATGTTGACTCCATGATCATTGTTCCCAACGACAAGCTTTTTGCTAACGTAGATGCCAAGACCTCTTCGCGGGATGCGTTCCAAATGGTAGATGAAGTTTTATTGCAGGCGGTCAAAGGAATTGCCGAAGTTATTACGCAGCCGGGCGAAGTAAATATTGATTTTAATGATGTACGTAAAGTGATGTGCCATTCGCAAAAATCACTTATCGGTATCGGAGAAGCCAGTGGCCCGGGGCGTCATTTACAAGCCGTTAAAAAAGCTATTTCTTCGCCGTTACTTGAAAATGCCGATATCCGCGGTGCTAAAGGTTTTATTGTCCATTTTTCGGCCGAAGAAAACCTAACGCTCTTGGAACAGGGAGAAGTGATGAATTTAATTCGTCAATATGCCAGTAATGATTCTATCATTATGTTTGGATATACGTATGATTCGTCGCTGGCGGGTGCTTTTAAGGTAACGGTTATTGCCACGGGTATCAACCCGGAAAAGGCAACTATTTTGACAGGTCGGCGGCCGCTGCCGGCGGTGGGCTCATCCCCGGTTAAACCGGCAGGTAATGATATTTTTTCCTCTTTTGAAGAAAAACCGCAAAATGCCGAACCGGAAGACGAAATGCTGATACCTGCTTTTTTACGCCGTAAAAAAAATAGATAGTAACGGGAGAAATGTATGGCGGTAGGATTACAAAGTTTGTTAAGAACAGTGGTGGATAATAAAGCCAGCGGGTTACATATCCGCGGGAATTCCAATGCGTATGTGCGTTTGCATGGCGAAATGAAGCCCATTGAAGATAGTTTTGTATCCAACGAGGATGCTAAAAAGATGGCTTTTGCTTGCATGGGCGAGCGCGAGAAAAAAATCTTTGAAAGAAATAATTCGGTAGATTTCTCGTTAGATGCTAAATCGTACGGACGTTTCCGTTTTAATGTGTTTCGCCAGATGGGAAAATATTGTATGGCGATTCGTCACATTCCCTATAAAATCCCTACTTTTGAAGAATTTCATTTGCCCGGTGATATTTTGTGCAAAATGGCGGAAAACCGCCGCGGGTTAATTTTAGTAACCGGGATGACCGGTTCCGGGAAATCCTCTACTATGGCGGCGATGGTGGACCACATCAATCAAACGCGTGCCGGCCATATTTTAACTATAGAAGACCCGGTAGAATTTGTGTATAACGATAGCGGTTGTATCGTCAGCCAATTGGAGCTGGGGGTGGATACCCCTTCGTATACCAGTGCCCTGCGTGCAGCTATGCGTCAGGATCCGGATGTTATTTTTATCGGCGAGCTTCGCGATCACGAAGTAATAAAAGCTGCCATTGGCGCGGCTGAAACCGGGCAGTTGGTGCTGGGTACCATGCACACGGTGAGTGTATCGCAAACGCTTTCGCGTTTAGTAGATGCCTACCCGGTGGAACAACATGAAACCGTTCGGGCACAGTTAGCCGAACTCATACGCGGGATTGTCTGCCAGCGGTTGATACCGGCCGTGGAAAATGGGATGTATCCGGCTATGGAAATTTTGGTTTCTACGCCGCAGGTACGCAAACTGATTGCAGAAAATAAAGCGGGCGATTTGTACAAACTGATGCAGAACGGCGAGTTCTACGGTATGAACACCTTTGACCAATCGTTGGCTAAGTTATACAAAGAAGGCCACATTGATTTGGAAACCGCCCAAAATGCGGCGACCAGCCCGGATGCAATTATGCTGGCTATTCGCGGCGTGACAGACAGCTTGTCTGCGGAGGAAGAGTAATATGCGTACCAACGGACTTTTAATTGCAATAGACGGCACGGCGGGTACAGGTAAATCCACGGTTGGTAAAGCGGTGGCGGCCCGTTTTGGGTATGGTTTTTTGAGTACCGGGGAAATGTACCGGGCGCTTGCTTACACGGTGTTTGCTAAAAAAATAAATCCGGAAGATCATGACGGTGTTTTGGCGGCAGCTCGGGCGATGCGGTTTACGTTTGCCCGTCAGGAAGATGCGTCGCTTAAAATGTTTGTAGACGGTGAATATTTAGGCCCGAAACTCCATTTGGAAGAAGTGGGAAACGTGGCCAGCCGTGTTTCTACTAACGGTGAAGCGCGCCGCGTGCTGACCGAAAAAATGCGGGAAGTCGGTCAAGACGGCGGTATTGTGATGGAAGGCCGCGATATCGGCACGGTGGTGTTTCCGGATGCAGATAAAAAATTCTATTTAGATGCCTCTGCCGAAGAACGCGCTAACCGCCGGTTTAAACAGCTTAAAGAAGCCGGCGAAAACCCGAATTACGACGAGATTTTGCGTTTAATTCAAGAGCGTGACCACCGCGATAAAAACCGTGCAACCGCTCCGCTTAAACCGGCCGAAGATGCGGTGATTATTGATACATCTTCTTTAAATTTACAACAGGTCATTGACGCTGTTTTGGAGAAACTACCCCAACATGCTTCTTAATTTGGTAAAATTTAGTGCAAGGATTTATTTTAAAACCTTCCACGATTTTAAAGTGGAAGGGTTGGAAAATATTCCCAAAACAGGGGCCCTTATCATTGCGGGAAACCACCTTTCCAATGCGGATCCGCCCGCTATCGGCGGTTTTGCCGGTTTGGTACGCGATTCGCGTTTCGTGGCTAAGAAAGAGCTATTTGATATCCCGGGGTTAGGGTGGTTTTTCCGGCGTAGCGGGTATATCCCGGTGGACCGGGCCCGTACGATTGGGGATTTCGGCGCACTGAAAGAAGTAGTTCATGCGCTGGAAAGAGGGGAAAGTGTAGTGATGTTCCCAGAAGGAACCCGCAGTAAGACGGGTAAACCGCAAAAGCCCAAAAGCGGTATCGGATTTTTGGTATATCAAACGGGCGTGCCGGTATTACCGGTAAAAATAGAAGGCACTTTTGGTTGGCCGTGGGTGCGCAAAATACGGGTCACATTTGGTAAAGTAATGCACCTGCAAAAAGATGAAGCCTTGGAGCCCAAAGCGCAGTATAAACAATTTGCAGCACAAATAATGGAAGCAATAAATTCAATTCACAGCTAACGGAGGTTACGCAGGCGGTCTGACAAGCGGGCAGCCTGTAATAAGGACTTATGACTACAAACGAAGAAATCAAACAAACCGAAGACACAATTAACGAAACTGAAATGACGATGGACCAGTTAATTGCGCAGCAAGAGTCTTTATCGGAGAAGTTGTATAAGAAGGAAATTGTGGAAGTGCCCGTTGTACAAATCAACCAAGATTATATTTTAGTGGACGTAGGAGCCAAAAAAGAAGCGGCTATTGCCTTGAGCGAATTTGAGGGCAAGGCCGTTCCTAATGTGGGGGATACGATTTCTGCGGTTTTAGTCAAACGCGGCAGTGATGAACGCCCGGCGCTTTTGTCCCACAAAAAAGCCCTTGAGTTTTTGGGGTGGGACGTTTGCAAAAAAGCGTACGACGCTAAAGAACGCGTCAAAGGGACCATTGTGCAATGTGTCAAAGGCGGTTATATGGTGGAAGTGTTTGGCGTAAGCGGTTTTATGCCCCTTTCCCTTTCGGAGTTGCATACGGCGTATAAACATTATTTGCCCGTCGGCGCCAAAATCAAAGCCGTTATTGTAGAATTTGCTAAAGAAAAACAAAAACTCATTGTTTCGCGCAAACAAGTGTTGGAAGAAGATGAAGCCGTCCGCCGCGCACAAGTGCTGGGCGAAATTAAAGCCGGCGATGTGTTACGCGTGGTAGTTTCTAAGGTGGATAAAGAAAAATTATACTTGCGTTTTCACGGTATTGAAGGCGTTGTAGCGTTGGAAAATATCGCTTGGAAAGAACCGGAAACGGCAATTGCTAACTTCCGCCGCGGACAACGCCTCAAAGCCAAACTTTTAAATTTGGATAAAGAAACCCCCCGCTTGGAATTTGGTCTTAAACAATTATTCCTTAACCCGGCCGATGCGTTAAAACGCCGCTATCCGTACAAGAGCTCCGTCAAAGCGACGGTAGTAAAAGTATCGGAAGAAGAAGGCGTGGAATGCACCATCGGTAAAAATAATACCAAAGCTTATATCAGCCCCTTTGAAATGGGTCGTGATTTTAACGCCAAAGAAGGCGATACGATTACAGCTTTGGTAGTGGGTGTCAATCCGGAAACCTTTACGGTAAATCTCTCGGTCAAGAAGTACGACCAAGCCCAGAACCGCAAGGTGGTGGCGCAATACTTAAAGCAAGCCCCGCGCCCGACGCTAGGTGAGTTGTTGCAAGATTCTTTTGGTAAAACGGAAGAAGACGAAGCAGCGGACGAAACCAAAACCAACTAGTTTAGCTTGAATTGAAACAGCCCCGCTCATTAGAGCGGGGCTGTTTTTGCATAACAACCCCCGGACTTTTGGCCCGGGGGGTTAAATGATTAGCGTAAAAACTTATTTTACGCGGCCGGCAGAACCAAATACGTTTTCGTTCTTTTCGGCATACATTTTAATCAGTTCTTCGCGGGCCGGGCCCAAGTATTTGCGCGGGTCAAATTCACTGGGTTTGGTCGCAAAGATTTTGCGGATGGTGGCGGTCATTACGAGGCGGCCGTCAGAATCTACGTTGATTTTGCATACCGCCATTTTAGCGGCTTTGCGTAATTGTTCTTCCGGGATACCGGCGGTATTGTCCAATTTTCCGCCGTATTCGTTGATTTGTTTAACGGCCCATTGCGGAACGGAAGAAGAACCGTGGAGCACAATCGGAAAACCGGGCAAGCGTTTGGAGACTTCTTCCAAAATATCAAAGCGCAGTTCCGGTAATTTTTCGCCGGGTTTTACTTTAAATTTATACGCGCCGTGGCTGGTGCCGATGGAAATAGCCAACGAATCTACACCGGTGCGTTTGACGAAATCTTCCACTTGGGCCGGGTCGGTATACGTGTGGTGTTCGGCGGAAACTTCGTCTTCAATACCGGCCAAAACGCCCAGTTCGCCTTCCACGGTTACGTCGTGTTGGTGCGCGTAATCTACCACTTTTTTGGTCAGCGCAACGTTTTCTTCGTACGGCAAGCTGGAACCGTCAATCATAACGGAGGAAAAACCGTTATCAATGCAGTCTTTGCACAATTCAAAACTATCACCGTGGTCTAAGTGTAGGCAAAGCGGAACGGGTTTACCGATTTCGCTCATCATTTCCACCGCGCCGCGGGCCATCCAGCGTAAAAGCGTGGAATTGGCGTATTGGCGGGCGCCTTTGGATACTTGCAGAATCACCGGGGAACCGGTCTGCACACAAGCGGTTACAATCGCTTGGAGTTGTTCCATATTATTAAAGTTGTAAGCCGGAATGGCATAGCCGCCGGCCATAGCATCTTTGAACATTTGGCGCGTGTTTACGAGGCCAAGTTCTTTATAAGAAACGGTCATGAGCTCCTCCTAAAAAATAAACTCCTTCCCCTTTATTCTACAATTTTTCCAACGGTTTGTTAACTTTTTGGCGAAGAACCCCCTTGGCGTACCTACTTTTTTAACTTGCAAAAAAAAGAGTTTGAGAGTATAATGTAGATACTTGAAATCTAAAAAAGCAGGTAAAAAAGACGATGAATCTGGATTTTTCACTTCTTAAAACATTGACCGGATTGGCCGGTGTTTCCGGACGGGAAGCCCCCGTGCGGCAGTTTTTGCAAAAACAGTTGGCTCCGTATGCCGACGAAATTCGCACGGACAAGTTGGGCAATCTAATCGTTTATAAAAAAGGGACGTCGGATAAAAACCTGCTTTTGTGTGCCCATATGGATGAAGTGGGCCTAATGGTACGTTATATTGACGACCGGGGCTTTTTATATGTAGTGCCGGTGGGGGGGATAGACCCCCGCACCTTGCTGACGCAACGGGTACGTGTGCAAACCAAAAACGGTCCGATTTTAGGGGTTATCGGCACGAAACCGGCTCACATTACCACGGAAGCCGACCGTGCCAAGGCAGTGCCCATGAGCGATCTATATATTGACACCGGCTTGCCGGCAGATAAAGTCCGCCAACAAGTATCGTTGGGGGACAGTGTTGTTTTGGACCGAGAATATGAAGAATTTGGCGAAGGCCGCATTTGTGCCAAAGCGTTAGATGACCGCGCAGGAGTGTTTGTATTGGCCGAATTATTGCGGGCCGTCAAACAACCCTTTTACAATATATATGCCGTGTTTACAGTGCAGGAAGAAGTCGGCTTGCGCGGGGCTAAAGTGGCTTGTTTTGGGATAGAAGCGGAGCTGGGTTTTGCCTTAGATACTACCGGGGCGGCGGATGTGCCGGGCATTTCCCCGGCTAACTATATTGTTAGCGTGGGTAAAGGGGTAGGTGTTTCGGTTATTGACGGATACACCATTACGCCAACGTGGCTTTTTGAAGAATTAAAACAGATTTGTGAGAAAGAAAAAATTCGCTTTCAGGTGCGTATAGCGCCGCGGGGCGGTAATGATGCGGGAGCTATCCACCAGGATAAAACCGGGGTGGCGGCTTGCGCGCTATCTATTCCCACGCGCAATATACACGCTTGTGTAGAAGTGGAAGATAAAACAGATATTACTGCTATGTTTCAACTCGTTTTATATGTTACGGAACAAGGGCTTGCCGGCCCGCAAGGAGAATAAAATGCGTAAAAATTTTTTATTAGGGCAAAAAAGAGCTGTATATATGGATGTGTCCGATTGTAAAAAACATTCCGTAAGCGTGCTGTCTGCGTCCGAGCGTGCTGCCTTGACCAAATTGGATTTAGTGTACCGCACCTTGGTGGCTTTATTATTTAACTATGTGCCTACCTCGGGGCACCCGGGGGGGAGTATTTCCAGCGGACGTATCGTAGAGCACCTTTTATATAAAGAGATGGCGTATGACTTAAAAAATCCGCAATTGGACGCGGCTGATATCATTTCGTACGCGGCGGGACACAAGGCCTTGGGGCTTTATGCCATGTGGGCCTTACGTAATGAGTGTGTACGCATTGCCGCTCCCTCGTTACTGCCGGCAAAGAAAGAACGGCAACTGCGCTTGGAAGATTTGCTCGGTTTCCGTCACAACAAAGTACAAAATACGCCACTATTTAACAAGTTCCATGCCAAAGCGTTGGGCGGCCATCCCGAGCCGGTGGTTCCCTTCGTACGTACCAGTACCGGAGCCAGCGGCGTAGGGGACGGCTCCGCGGTGGGGCTGGCACTTGCGGCGGCAGATGCGTATGGTAAAAAATGTCCCGTTGTTCATATTATTGAAGGCGAAGGCGGGCTTACGGCCGGGCGTGTCAGCGAGGCTGCGGCGGTGGCGGCTACGGCGCAACTTAGAAATGTAGTGTTCCACATTGATTGGAACCAAGCCTCTATTGAAACGGAACGTGTCACTTCCGACGGGAAAAACCCCGGAGACTATGTGCAGTGGAATCCGTGCGAGTTTTTCCGTATTCACGATTTTAATGTTATTTTCGTCCCTAACGGACACGATTTTAATCAAATTCATACCGCCCAACGTTTAGCGGCTGGTATGAAAAACAACCAGCCGACAGCGATTGTGTACCGTACGGTCAAAGGGTGGAAGTACGGTATTGAGGGGAAAGCATCTCACGGGGCGGGGCACAAGTTTGCTTCGGAAGGGTTTTATAAAGCCTTGGCAGAATTTGAAAAGACTTTTGGGGTTGCCTTTCCGCATTTTGAAGGCGAAAAAACACCCGCCACTATAGAAAAGTATTTCTGGGCCAGTTTGGAAGTCGTCCGCCGGGCGCTTGAAAAAGAAAAATCAACGGCTAAGTTCGTTGCCAAGTTGATTGCGGCGCGTGCGCTGGCTCTGCAAAAAGCGAAACGATCTGTGCGTAAAGGATTAGGGAATAGCCAAGCCCTATATCAATTTTCATCAACGAAAGTGCCGGCAGAATTCGTATTTGAAAAAGATAAATCATATACGACGCGCGGCGTTTTAGGCAACGTGTTAGCTTATTTAAATAAGCAAACCAAAGGTACGTTGTTTGTCGGTTCGGCCGATTTGTACGGCTCTACGGGTGCTGCGGCAGTAGCGAAAGATTTTGCCCCGGGTAATTTTAATGCGGTGACCAATCCGTTGTCGCGCCGGGTAGCTATGGGCGGTATTTGTGAAGACGGCATGGCGGCTGTTTGCAGCGGGATATCTTCCTTCGGTAAACACATGGCTGTCAGCGCGTCGTACGGGGCCTTTGTGGCGTTTGAACATGTGGCGGCTCGTTTACACGCTATTGGTGTACAAGCTGCGCGTGAAGCCGGATTAACCCCTAATACGCTTGTTTTGTTTAACGGACACGCCAGCTTGCCAACCGGGGAAGACGGCCCGACACACGCCGATCCGCAGTCGCTGCAGTTGTTGCAAGACAACTTCCCGAAAGGAGCGTGCATTACGGCAACTCCTATGGAAGTGGATGAAATTTGGCCGTTGGTTACAAAATCTTTATCGTTGCGGCCGGCCGTGTTTGCGCCGTTTGTGGCGCGGCCTTCGGCGGCTTTGGTGGATAGAAAGGCACTCGGTATGGAACCGGCACAGCAAGCCGCCAACGGAATTTATTATATGCGCCGTGCTAAAGGTAAGGCGGACGGAACGGTTTTGGTGCAAGGGGCCGGTGTGGGCCGGATTGTAGCCAAAGATGTACTTCCGGCGCTTGCTAAAAATAAACTGAATATAAACGTGGTGTATATTACCAGCCGGGAACTTTTTGAAGCATTGCCGCGCGCTATGCAAGAAAAACTTTTGCCGTTGGCGCTACGTCAAACGGCTATGGGTATTACCGATTTTACATTACCGACGCTGGAGGCGTGGTTGCTAAGCCAAGCGGGGCGGGAGCATTCTCTCTACCCGCACAAGCGGGGTGAGTTCTTGGGCAGCGGCAGTGCCGGTAAAGTATATGAAGAAGCGGGACTGACCGGTCAGGATATTCTTGCGGCGGTAAAGTCCTATGTAAAAGATTTGAAAAAAGCCAAACATTGGCTGTAATTTTGGAGGAACAACTATGGCAGAAGAAAAACCTTATTTAACCGGGCGGACGTACCTTTTTAAACTCCCCAAAGGTAAAGACCTGGTGGAATCGTTGGCGGATTTTTGCCACGATAACCAAGTCAAATGCGGGATTGTAAGCGTGGTAGGGTGTGTGGCAAATGCTACGCTGGGATATTATGACCAAGCTAAAAAACGCTACGAGAAAACGGTTATTAACCAACCGTTGGAGCTGTTACATATGACCGGCAATATCTCTATTCAAGATAACCGGCCTATGGTGCATGCTCACGTAACGCTGGCAGACGAAGAATATAATGTAATCGGCGGGCATTTACTGCCGGGTACTAAAATACATGTCTGCGAAGCGTATGTGCAAGAGCTGGTGGGCGAGCCAAAAGTCCGTCGGACCGATAAAGTAACTAAACTGGCCCTTTGGGGTTAAGCTAAGTTGCGTTTTTTGTGAAACGAAAAACCCCCGGCTGCGCCGGGGGTTGGCTTTTTCAATTAGTAAGCTTGAGAGTGAGCGGGTGAGGTGCCTTCCTGATAGAACTCCTCATAATCATCCTCACTTTGCGATTGGGACGGGGCGGCCTGCTCCCGGGCAGAAGACGCCTTTGGCGCAGCAAGCTGATAGAATTTTTCTTCAAATTCGTCCCAGATTTTATTAAGGGCCTGTTGCAAGTCCGTTCTTAAAAATGGGAGTTCATTATTCTCTAATTTTCTTAAATAGGAATCTGCTGTTTGTCGTATTTTAGCGGCAAAAGGCTCCGCTTCTTGCGGATATCCCAGTTCTTCAAATGCTTGTTCTATTACGAGCTGATAGAACAGACACATCCCCTCAATGGCAATCTCAAGTGCTTCGCGTAACAAAGCTGTCTGTTTTTCCTCAGAGAGCGAATTGAACTGTTTGAGCAATTCTGTATCGGAGATTTGGTCTATCTGTTTTGCTGCCGGCGAAAGCCCGTAGTCCAAGTAATGTTGTTCGTTTAGCCTGGGAGTAACTTGGCGGTCCAGTTCCGTTATTTTTTGCATCAATTCTTCCTCCGTTATAGTATCCAGCGAATTTTTCCAGCTGTCAACGGTACTGATTGCATTTTTATAAATATTCAATTTACGGATCAATCTTATATCTTCTTCCAGTCCGCTGGTGCGATCTTGGTAGTTGTTTATCCAGAAATTTCTCGCCTCTATATTCTGTTCCTGGAAATGGATTTTATAATTATAGAGGGTCGTTAACTTGTCTGCTTTTTCGTTGTGCTTTTTGTTTATTACTTCCGCTTGTTCTATTTGTTCCAAACCGCTGCCTTCCAAGTTTTCAAGATCTTTTTCCCATTGGTCTAATTCTTCGTGGATGGCTTTTAAATCTTGGGCAAAAAGTTTATCTGCGTCGGGCAAAGCTCCGCCATTTGTATAGAAAAAGGGCGTTTCCACAACCGCACGATAATCGGCTACACCGTCCGCAAGTATCTTCTTAGTCATAACCGCGTGCGTATTCACTAAGAAGTTTTCCTGAGCTTTTCGGGCGTCTAATTGCTTTTTTAACGCGTCCATCTGTTCGTATATTTTCATATCCATGAGGTGCGTTCCGAACAGTTTATCTATGCCGGCCATTCCGAGCAGAGCAGGCATTAAAAAGACATCTGCTTCGCGGTCAAGCATATCAAGCACGGGGTCTTTAGGTGTTTTAGGGGCCGCCAATGCCTGAGAAAGCGGATCCGTCGGTTCTGCTTGTCCCGTTTCCAATAAGGCATTATAGGTTTTCTCCCATTCCGGATCGTTTATCTTTTTAAGAGCTTCTTCTGTTTGTTCTTTTTCCAAATGTTTTAAGAACATATCTTTGCTCCATCCTGCGGCAGGCCCGTAAATAAATTTCCATTTGGCAAAGAATTTGACGTTTTGGTAGAAGCTTTTAAGTAAATTACCCGGTTGATTCCACCACAGTTTAGTGAGGGCTCCCGCAGGCATATATCCTTGTTCGGCCATGATATCAGCCGTCAATTTAGTAATGTTTCCGTCTTCATCTATCAAGCCAAAATTCTTAGCTGTTTGCGTATCTTTTAACAGAGAATTAAGGATGTTAACATCTTTTTCCATCATAGCACTGGCTGCATCCGGGGTAAATCCGCTAGCCGTTTTTACGTCGGCTTGATATATAAAAGCGTTTTGAAACTCGGTAGCTTCGGCAGCGGAGACGCTTGCTTTTTTGGCGGTAGCTTTGGAGACCGGTTTGGTAATGGCCACCCGTACTTGCTCGGTTAAGGTATGGGATTCCGGGGCTACACCCGAGTATCTTCCAAACACTTTTTTTTCTGGGCCTACAAGGATTTCCATCGTTGTTTTACCGTCTTTAGAAGTTATCTTACTTAACAAAGCCTCCGGCTCCCGTTGGAGTGCCTGTAAGACATTTTGCGCATCTTTAGCACTCACGCGAAGATAAGAATTTCCGCCATCGGCAGATACCCACCAATCTACAGTTTCCGGGTTTTTGGCTAGCGCCCGTGCATACACTTGTTGTGTTTCTAGGTAAGCGCGGGTTTGGGCACTTACGGCTTCTCCGCTTATGCCGACAGCCAATTCTTCGCTGCCCCAGACGCCAGGCCGCGGCCCAACCGCTTTCGTAATTACTCGTTCATGCGCCTGAAATTTTTTGGCATTGTTGTAAAATTTTCCCTTGCCTGGGACCAATTTGCCGGCGTACTCCGTTTCAAGTTTTACAACAGCTCTATCAGCCGTCTCTATTTCCGTAGAGAGTTTGGTAATAGGTTTGCGGAAGCTTATCAATTTTGGATTATCGTAAACGCTCTGCATTTGATAGAGGGGCTTTCCCTTTCTAAAAATGAAGTTTCCGTCTTCGTGGAGCGTATATTCCACACCTGTTTTAACCTTTTTGATGCGGCCCGTTTGAGCGCTTGTTTGAACCACGGGCCGGCCCAACTGCATATCTTTTTGGGCAGTCGTAGCCGCTGCAAGATTAAGGTCACTCCATTTATCAAATTGAGCAATTTTTCTGTTATACATTTTTTTGAACGCACTGAAGAACGTTCGGATGCCGCTGCGCGTGAATGTGAGTGCGCTGTTAGAGGCTTCCCTAAGCGCTCGGATAGAAGTTTGAAATTCACCGGCGAGGCCCTGGTCTTTGGAGAGGGCTTCGCCGAACCCTTTTTCCAAGTATGCGATGGTTTCTTCCATCTTAGCGGTTGCCGCAGCGAAATCGGCCTTTTCTCCGGTTTGCCCGGCCTTGGTAAGCAAGTTTTCGGTTTCCGTCAATAACGTTTGCGCTTTTGTATCCGCCTTTAGCGTATTTTTTAAGTTAGCTGAGGCGGCAGCGGCGGTACTGGCGGCGTTTTCCCAGCGTTGCAATTGCATGGCTTTAGTGGCCACGTTATTTAATCCCGCCGTTGCAGCTGCCAAATCGGCGGAGTTCCCGGCTTTTGCCAAAATGGCGGCGGCTTCCCGGCTCTTTTGGGCCGCTTCGCCGTATTTAGCGGCTCTGGCGGCAGCCGTAACTTCTTTTTCAGCGGCCTTGAAAGCTTGCGTCGCTTCACCCCACAACTTGGAAGCTTGGGGGGCATTTTCGGCCACGTTAGCCATCACTTTATCGGTTTGTATCAAAAGCTCTTGTGCCTGCATCCCCGCGCGGACTGTTTGAGCTTTGCTAACGAATTTTGCCGTTTTGAAAGCACTCGGCAGGGCTGACGCGGAAACTCGGATCAGGCGTATGAATTTAAATGTGCCGCTTAATATATACTCAAAGATTTTACCGCCGATTACCCATAATATAGCTTCCCAAACAAGATTGACGGTGCCGGCTAATACCTGCAAATCGCTTAAGTAATGATCAAGCGGATTGTTATGATAAATATGGGCCAATTTCCGGTTTCCCTGCCGATCTTTTTGATTGGAGTATATCCAAGAGCCATAGATTTCATTTTTTAGATTGAATTCTTGGTCAGATTCTTTAGTTGATTTTTCTAATCCGGCGTTTATAAAATTTATGGATATGGGCGGGGCATCTCGTTGTTCTACAATTTCCGTTAGGGGGCGTCCATCCAAGCCGGGATGAGTGACCGTTTTCATCCGGGGAGCTGTAATGGGAGCAAGCCGGTCTAACGCGTCGGCCAACGCATCTTGAAGTCTTTCATATCGTTGGATTTCCACATGGTAACCGGAAAAAACACCAACCCTCAATGTCCCGTATTGCTCTTCCGCATGGGCATTTAAAAGAACATCTGCAATATTTCTGGCCAGCGAGTCGCGTTGCTGCTGAGTGAAAAAGTAAGGCGCTTGAGCCTCGCGGTTTTTTACCACGGCTTGTTTATCAGCGCCGGAGAAATCCGCTTGGGTTTTAACAGGGTGTTCCGTTCCTAAATCATGTTTGAGATAAAAGTTCTTACCTGCTACCGACCCGGGATTAAAGACCTCGGGGAGGGGAACTCGGAGGTCATTGAGCGTAGCTGCCGTCGTAGCAGCCAATATCTTTACGCTGGCACATTTGTTATTGGCGGAGGTTACCAATAAATTCTGAATTTTTTTAACGGTAGCTGTGGGAATTTGATTATTTTGGAAATAATAAAGTATTGTGCTAAAGAAAGCCCCTTGGATGTCAAAAAGCAGGTGGTCTTCTTCGGAGTTCAAAAATTGTTGGTCGCACTCTGGGTTGAATAAATCAAGTACGGCGGGCAAGAAATCGTTGTTTCCTTTAAAGGTAAGTTGATCGGTTTCTAAAGCATACATAACAGCGTATTGCATAAGCGCGCTGGCAGCGTCTATGGGCATGACCGAGTTTTTACTGCCCGGGGCAAACGCCTTTAATTCGTTATAGAAATCGGAGGTAAAATCCTCAAATATATGCTCAAAAGAGGTTACCTCGGCAAAATCCTCGTTTCTGCTATACCCCACAATGTGATAGTTGCTGGGGATATAGGCAAAAGAAGCAACTTGTATCATTTGGTCTAAATGGTCTGTATCAAGCGGATCAAATGCGAAAATATCTTTTCCTTCCGGCCCCTTGAGTATTACGGGTTTGGCAAGCGCTTCTTGAAAAACTTTCTCCGGTACGGCCGTATAGCTCTCCTGCGTATTGGTAACAGGAAATTTTTTAATTGGATTGGGTTTACCCATCTTTTGATAAAGCTGGTCTAATCTAAACAAGGCCAAACGGTACGAATATCTTTGTAAGAAAGACAGTTGGTCTTGCACCAGAAGGGGGACGTCCGAGTTTTGCACGAGTTCCAAAGCGTGCAAAACGTGAGCTGTAGCTTGCGGCAAGAGGTCTAAGATAATATCCTGAATATTGGGATCTTGATATTGCTGGGCTGCCTGCAACGCGCTGACCAATGCTTCGGTAGCATAAACAGAAATATAACGCGCTGCTTTTTTATTCTCATTATTCGGGTTGAATGGAATCTCTCCGCCCGGATTGTCTATCATTCTCATGAAAGACTCCATTTGCTCTATCCACCCGTCTATGGTTGGCGGTTCTTGGTTTGCAATTTCTTGAAATTTATCAAAGGCAGCTTGGGCAAAGGCTTCTTCCTTGTTCCTGCGATCTGCCACTGCGGAATCGTTGCGACGGGGCTCCGAGGGTGCTATGGCATCCGCTGGGTGAGTAAGATTATCATACGTGGCGCGGACTTCATCATCCCGAACCGGGGAAAGGTCTGAAGTTGCCCTTTGGTACTGCCGGTTCAGGCCCGTTGTCGCGTGCAGGATTTGCATATACGAGCCAAAGCTTTCCGCGGCTTTTTCATCACCGGAAGTAAAATCTAAGGTTTCGTATTTGTCCGCTAATTGCATCATGGCCGCTACATACAAGTCTTCCTTTTCTTGAGCATTTCTGGCATATTTAAAAAAATTCGTCTCATTAAAATAATACGGTTGTGCTTCGCCGTGCGACGGCGCTTGTTGCGCGCGGAGTGAATACGAGCCATATGGGCCGGCCCGGTCCGCCACTTGTTGCGCGCGGAGTAAATCCGGCGCCACAATATTAAAGGTGAAAACTAAAATTAAAAAACGGCAGATCCATGTAATCATAAATTCTCCTGTGGGTAAAAAAACTTTATACTACTATTATAGTGTTTTTTATAGTAAAAACAAGGCCTATTTTGACAAGAAAAAATACCCAGTTGCATCTAGGTCTTTAGACCTAGGCGGGGTTTTTAATTGAAAGTACAAAAACGGAAATAAAAAAAGCACAGCAAATAATGCGCAAATGGGTTACAATATATATATGAAGTATCTTTGTATACACGGACACTTTTATCAACCGCCCCGCGAAAATGCGTGGTTGGAAATCATTGAACAGCAAGACAGTGCTGCCCCTTATCACGATTGGAACGAACGTATTTGTGCCGAATGCTATGCGCCCAATGCGCTTGCACGGCTGTTGGACGGACAACAAAATCTAATTCAACTTACCAATAACTATTCATATATCAGTTTTAATTTTGGCCCGACGCTGCTTAGCTGGATGGAGAAAAAAGAGCCCGAAGTATACCAATCTATTTTGGAAGCAGATAAATTAAGCCGGGTGCGTTTTGGCGGGCACGGCAGTGCTATTGCCCAGGCGTACAATCATATGATTTTGCCGCTGGCTAACGACAGAGATAAAGAAACCCAAATCAAATGGGGCATTGCCGATTTTACCAAACGCTTTGGCCGCGCACCGGAAGCTTTGTGGCTGGCCGAAACGGCGTGTGATACGCCCACCTTGTGTGCGTTGGCCGACGCCGGGATGAAGTTTGTGATTTTAGCGCCCGGTCAATGTGCGCGCATCCGCAAGATCGGGGAAGAGAAATGGCAGGAAGTTGGTTCGTCGGTGGATCCCAAACGCGCGTACCGATGCAACTTGCCTAACGGCAAAAGTATCGCCCTCTTTTTTTATGACGGGCCTATTTCGCAAGGGATTGCTTTTTCGGACACATTATCGTCCGGGGAAAAATTCGCTTCGCGGTTACTCAGCACCTACAACAACAGCGAAGAACCGCAACTGATGCACATCGCTACGGACGGAGAAACCTACGGCCACCACCAAAAATTTGCCGATATGGCCCTGGCCTATTGTTTAAAGAAAGTGCAGGAAACGCCGGATGTGGAACTGACCGTTTACGGCGAATTTTTGGAAAAAAATCCGCCGCTGTATGAAGCGCAAATTGTGGAAAATTCTTCGTGGAGTTGTTGCCACGGGGTAGAGCGTTGGCGTGCCAACTGCGGGTGTAATTCCGGGCGTCCCGGCTGGCACCAGAAATGGCGCGGGCCGTTGCGCGCAGCGTTAGATTTTGTGCGCGATGAGCTTATCCAAACTTTTCAGACGGTCGGCGCGGAATATTTTAAAGACCCGTGGGCCGCGCGTAACGATTATATAGATTTAATGTTGGACCGCAGTTTAGACGCGCAACACCGTTTCTTCTTAAAACACGCTACCGAAAAGGCTTGGAACGACCGTCCCGGCGCGCTTATGTTACTTGAAATGCAGAAAAATGCCTTGTTTATGTACACAAGCTGCGGGTGGTTTTTTGACGAAATCAGCGGCTTGGAAACGGTGCAAATTATGCAATATGCCTGCCGCGCGCTGGAGTTAAACCGCCGGATGAGTGGTAAGGATGTAGAGCCGGCTTTTATTGAAAAGCTCGCCCTGGCTCCCAGCAACATTAAAGAACTTAAAAACGGGGCCAATGTGTATGAACGGTATGTTAAACCGCAAGCGACCCCGGTGGAAAAGATTGCCCTGGCGCACATTATTTCGCTTTTTGCCGACGAGACCGTCAACCCGCACCGCGCTTTCTGTTGGGATGTCACCCACTTTGCGCCGCACAAATTTTCCGCACAAAATACGCGTTTGTGGGCGGGGGAAATAACCCTTAAGTCTACTATTACCGTAGAGGAAAAAACCGTTCGCTTTGCCGTTTTCCGTCAAGGGGCAGCCGTGTTCACTTGTGCGGCACAACTGGCGGATGAATCAAATTTTGCAGCGTTACTTAGTGAATTGGAAAATTTATTTAATACGCAGCAATACGAACAATTGCAAGAACGTATTTCTCAAACATTTACCTACAGTTGTTTGGTATCTTCCATGATTAACGACGTGCGCCGCCGCGTGATGGAAAGCACGTTTCGTAAAATGGATGAGCAAACCGACCGGCAATTTTCGCAACTGTTCCAAACGCAGTATCCCATGGTGCGTGCGTTACAACTGATTGGGGCGCCGGTGCCGCAGACGTTTTTGACGGTGGCTTCTTTTGTGCTTGCGGAAGATTTGAAGGCGGAAATCCGCGCGGCGGAAATTAACATCGGGGCGTTGGAAGAGCTGATGGAAGATGTAAAAGCATTGGGGCTTACCGTGCCGGAAAGTGTTAATGAAGTGGTTACCGAGCGTGTTTCGTCGTTGGCGTTTGCTTTTGCGCGTAACCCGGTCAGTACGGCGGCCGTGATGAAATTGGTGGAACTGTTAAATTACGCCGACATTTTCGGTTTTACCCCCGATATTGTCAAAGCACAGGAATTTGTGTTTTTAGGCATTGAAAATTTAGGTGCCGAAGCCCGCAATAAAGATATCTTGCGTGCGCTGGCGCGCAAATTAAAAATCGCTTTATAAGTGTTTTTTAAAACGCACCGCCGATAACAAATCCTACCTGGTGGCTGCCGTCCTGTAAGTTGTGTGTGTAATTGATTCCAAAAGGTAGCGGAAAGCGCCATAAGCGGTAAAATAAGTTGGCGCCTGCTCCGCTGTGCGGGCGAAACGAGCCCTCCACGCGCGTGTAAGAAATTTCATAAAACGGGGCCAATGATAGAAGGCCTGTTTGGTTTCGCAACAAATAATACGCAAAAGAAATGCCGGCTCCGGCGGCTCGGTCGCCGCGGAACTGCCGGTCGTATTTTCCCGCCCCGGTCAGGACTTCGGTAGAAAGAATTTGGTCGGTAAAATCGGCTTCAAATGCCTCTTGGGCCTTAACCTCGGCAATCAATAGGTGGCGTCCCGGAAATTCTAAAATACCTGTTCCTTGGGCGGCTAATTTAGAAATCGCATAATCACTGTCACTCCATTTTCCGCCTCCGCTGTACGCTAACGAAGCACTATATCCCGTGCGGGCATGAGGTAAATCCTGCAAGCTTTTTTGTTTGTCCGTTAATCCATATCCGGCCAGCGCTCCCATATTCATACCGGGACGGATATCGTTAGAAAAATGGAGGCCGGCTGTCAGTGCGTGGTGGTTGCCGCTGTCTAATTGGTTTTGGGCGTAGACCACGCGGTTGTAAACCGGGGAGATAAACACACGTCCCGATGGTGAAAAGCGGTAGTTATATAACAAAGAAATTTTATCTTGTCTGGCTCGTACCGAGCGCAAAAGCGAGCTGCGGTGGTCGTCGTCATCAGTAGTAGAAAAAACGCTATATACATTACTCCAGCCGCCGCGGTAAAAGTTTTGGTCAAAGTGGAGTTGGGTATAGGCCATAGTTAAAAGATGCCGGCCGATGGAGATTCCCTTGCGTGTGGTAAAACCGTCTTTACTGCCGCCCGCAAAGAAGAAAATTTGCTCGGCTTGTTTAAATAAATTCCCGGCTACGACCGACGCTCCGGCCGCACTTTTGGAGCCTCCGGTAAAAAAGGCCAGTGGAAAAATATAATATCCGTCTTGAGCGTTGATGGTGATATCAATTTGCCCGTTGTGTTCGGTTTCGGAAAATTCCAATTTCTTAAATACGCGTAATTTGTGCAGGTCATCTTGGGCTTTTTCGTAAGCGGCGGGGGAAAAACTATCCCCCGGTTTTAGTTGGAAACGATGGAGCAATGTCTGGGGTTGCATACGGGTTGTTTGGGCGGTAATGTGTTGTACGGTTTGTGCAGCGAGTCCATTTACAAGCCCGAGGATAAATAAAATAAGAAAAAATTTTTTCATGGTTCTATTCTAACAAATAGGGAAAAAATATTGGACGGTTGTTTTTAATTAGAAAATGGAAGTGATGTGCGCCCACTTACTCGGTTGCCGGAGCCGCCGCTTGCAGCGGGAGAGTTTTATTGTATCACTAAACCCCCGGCTTCGCCGGGGGAATAAGGAAGGTTTACCGTTTTTCTTAAAATAAGAGGTCATTCCCGAGTGTTTCTATCTGGAATCTTCCACGCACGCTGTGGTTGTGTGCCGTTTCTAAAAGATGTCATTCCCGAAAGTTTTGGGCGGCCCGCAGGGTTCGGGAATCTCCACTGCTTGAAATTACGTAAGGAGGAGATCCCCGAGTCCTCGCCGGACGGGCAACCTCGGGGATGACGAAAAGGGGCGAGCCACTGCGGAATGACGCTTAATTTTACAACCA
>JAGCMD010000027.1 GCA_017646765.1 Elusimicrobiaceae bacterium
TAAGGTTTCAAAAAGGTTTTATGTTCTTTTTCTGATGGCAGAAAAAGAACGAAAAAGACCAGCCGATATGGAGCATAAAATAAAATTTCAAAGGGCCGACCGACAACTAGGCGCTACGCCGCCGTCGGACAAATCGGTCGGTTGCCATTCTTGAAATTTTATTTTATAGACGCTCCTATCATCGGCGCAAACGACGTTTGGCGCTTTTAGCGGCCCGCAGGGTCGGCGCAGAAGGGTGGCGGAAACAACAGCGACAACCCGCTACGGAAATTGAAAACAGATTTATTCATCATTATAGGAGAGAATATGGCAAGCGAAATTAAGTTCGGTACGGACGGTTGGAGAGGCATTGTCGCGTGGGATTTTACCTTTGACAATGTACGCCGCATGGCACAAGCTTTGGCGGATTATATAAACGAAAACGCCCCGGCTGATGAGAAGGGGAAACAACCTAACATTTTTGTCGGGTTTGACCGCCTTTTTATGTCCTATATGTTCGCGGCGGAGATAGCCGGTATTTTGCGTTCCAACAAGTTAGATGTTACGCTTTCCGACGGCCCGGTTACTACGCCGGTGGCCGCGTGTCTGAGCTTGAGCAAATTTTGGCTCAGTGTAGTGGTTACCGCCAGTCACAACCCTTCCCAATATAACGGTATTAAAATAAAACTGGCCGGCGGTGCCGCTGCCGAGCGTGTTACCCGCGATATTGAGGAACTTTTGGGTAAAAATTCTGTTTTTTCTATCTACGGTCAAAAACCCGAAATAAAAGATTTAACGGATGTCTATTTCAAATATGTTTCCGCGCATGTAAATATGCGTAAATTAAAAACGTTTAAAGGTAAAATAGCCGTAGATTATATGTACGGTGCAACGGCCGGGTATTTGGAAAAACTTATCGGCACTAAGCAAGTGATTGCCTTACATAGCGAGCATGACGTTACCTTTGGCGGTGTGCAGCCCGAACCGGTAGAAAAAAATTTAAGCGAACTGAAACAGACGGTCGTAGCCAAAAAAGCCGCGCTGGGAATTGCTTTTGACGGCGACGGCGACCGCATTGCCCTAGTAGACGAAAAAGGGAATTATTTAACGCCCTGTTTTATTGCAGCGGTACTATGCGACTATTTAATTAAGCACAAAAAACTCAAAGGTAAAATTGTTCAGACGGTTTCTATGGGATATTTGCTCAAACGCATTGCACGCAAGTACGAGATGCTGTTTGAAGAAGTCGGTGTGGGTTTTAAACATGTGGCCGAACTGATGGCGTTGGAAGATATTGCTTTTGGGGTGGAAGAATCCGGCGGGTTTGCGTGGAAAGGAAATCTGCCCGACCGTGACGGATTGACGGTGGCCCTTGCCTTTTTGGAAGTGATGGCTGCTACCGGCAAAAAAGCCAGCGAACTTTGTGCTCAAATTATTGAGCAATATGGGGCATCTGTGTATCTGCGCAAAGATGTAGCTCTCACTAAGCCACTTGCCAAAGATGTTTTTACCGATAAAATCCGTAAAAAACTGCCTAAAAAAGTAAATAACCGTAAGATAGAAGAAATGCTTACTTTTGATGGCCTTAAAATTTTATTTGACAATGATGAGTGGCTTTTATTGCGTCCTTCCGGCACTGAGCCGGTGGTGCGTATTTACGCCGAAACTGCCAGCAAGAAAGATACGCAGGCATTACTTGCTTTCGGCGAGAAATTGATAACACCTTTCTTGGGTAAGTAAGTATGTTCACATTAGCATTAGTAGATGATTCGCGAATTTTACGCTCCGCGTTGCGCAGCGTGTTGGAATCTTCCGGCTATGAAGTAAAATTTGAAGCCGATGGCTCCAAAGAGCTGTTTGAGCGGCTGCAAACGTGCCCGGTGGATGTAATTTTGCTGGATGTGTTTTTTCCTAATGAAAGCGGGTTGGATATTTTAAGCCAAGTCAAAGCCCGCTATCCGAAAATTAAAGTGCTTATGGTGACCGGGCTTCAGCAAAATTCTGTGTTGGAAGAAGCACAAAAACGCGGGGCCGACGGCGTACTCTATAAGCCGTTTGATACGGATGACTTACTGTCGGCGGTGCAGCGTTTGGGCATTTAATCGGGGCGAATTTCTTTTACTCAGCCGGGGCTACCCAGAAAAGGGGCCCCGGTTTTTCGCATAAAAACGAGGTGATTTTACTTGACGAGCACCCTCTATATAAAGCAAAATACAAATAGGCCTTATTTTAGGGAGAATGTATGAAAAAGAGCACACTATTGTTGGCGATATTGTCAATGTCGTCAACTTTGTATGCCCAGCCGGCGCCTTCCGCTTTAACGCGGGAACAAGTGCTGGATGTGTTCTCCCGGTTTAACCCGGTAGTTTTGGAGAAGGCGCGTCAAGACGCTACATACCAAACGGTATTGGAACAGTTGCTGGTTTCTTGTAATAGCGGAGGGAGCTGCCCCAGTCGTTGGGAAATGATAGCATTGGCTCGTAATTTTGCAAACTCGCTCTATCTTGATCAACTAACGAAAGTTTACCAAGAGTTGTGGTTATCTTCCCAAATGATGGGGCTGGATATTCGCCCGCAACGCGAGCTTTTTACATTAGATGTCCGGGATATTTTCACGCGTTTTTGGGCGGTAACGGTTCAGCTTAAAGAGTACCAACTGGATACTACACAGCAGGCCTTGCGGCAGGTGCTGCGCGATAAAACGTTGTCACCGCAAGCGCGGACCGAACAACAAACCCGGTTGAAAACAGAGATTAAAGCGCTCAAAGAAGAAATAAAAGCTTTTAAAAAAAATCCGGGCGAACAGATTTGTTTTTTGACGCAAAACCATGTAGAGCAAGCGGAGCAACAAGCGCGGGAACAGGCCTTTGAAGTCAACCGGCGGGCCGCCGAACAAGAAGGTACCCGTGCGGCTCAAAGTGAAAATTTACAAATAAAAAGTAAGCACAAAAAACCGGTAGCTCAATAGACGGCTTTGTTTTTGTAATTAACGAAGAAAACTATTTTTAAAAGGAATAATCAAAAATGATAAGAACTGTAATTGATAAAATTTTTGGAACAAAAAGTGAACGTGATTTAAAGAAAATTCAACACTATGTGGACGCGGCCAACCGCTTTACCGCACAGTTTGAAAAATTATCTGACGAAGAATTAAAAGCCAAAACGCAAGAATTTAAAAACCGTTTGGAAAAAGGCGAAACCTTAGATGATATCTTGCCCGAAGCGTTTGCCGTGGTGCGTTTGGCCGCTTGGCGTGTGATCGGTTTGCGCCCGTATGATGTACAGCTTTTGGGCGGTATTGTTTTGCACCAAGGCAAAATTGCCGAAATGCGCACGGGGGAAGGTAAAACCCTGGTGGCGGTATTGCCGTCTTACTTAAACGGACTTACCGGCAAAGGCGTACACGTGGTTACCGTCAACGATTACCTCGCCCACCGCGACCGCGAATGGATGGGCCCTATCCACGAATTTTTAGGTCTTAGCGTCGGCTATATTAGCCACGATATGAACAATGACGAACGCCGTGAAATGTACGCCAAAGATATCACCTATGTAACCAATAACGAACTCGGCTTTGATTACTTGCGCGACAATATGGTTATTTCCCGTCAAGACCGTGTCCTGCGGCCGCTTAATTATTGTATTGTGGACGAAGTGGACTCTATTTTAATTGACGAAGCCCGCACGCCGCTTATTATTTCCGGTCCGTCGGAACAGAGTACGGATAAATACTATATTGTCAACCGGTTGATTCCTTCGCTCAAAGTTCGTTTGATTACCGAAGAAGACGAGGTCAAAGCTAAGTACGAGGGAACGAATTTGGATACCGGCTATGATGCTATTGTTGACGAAAAAGCGCATACCGCTAATTTGACGGATACGGGTATTGCTAAAGCAGAAAAATTTTTAAATGTACCCAATTTGTATGATGATGTGGAGTCGGAGTGGGTACACCACATCAACCAAGCATTACGCGCGCATTACTTGTATAAAGTAGACGAAGCGTACGTAATTAAAAACGGCGAAGTGGTTATTATTGATGAATTTACCGGACGCGAAATGCCCGGCCGCCGTTGGAGTGACGGACTTCACCAAGCGGTGGAAGCTAAGGAAGGTCTGCAAATCAAAGAAGAAAACCAGACGTTGGCCACCATTACCTTCCAGAATTTCTTTAAACTGTACAACAAGCTTTCCGGTATGACCGGTACGGCTATGACCGAGGCCAACGAGTTTTGGCAAATCTACAAATTGGACGTAGTGGAAATTCGGCCTAACCGCCCGTCTAAACGGGTGGACTACCCCGATTTGGTGTACTTGACCGAGCGGGAAAAATTTAAAGCCATTTCGGATGAAGTGGAAGAATTGTGGAAGCAAGGCGCTCCGGTACTGGTGGGCACGCGCTCTATTGAAAAATCGGAAAAGTTAAGCCGTATGTTACACGCGCGCGGTATCCCGCATAAAGTATTAAATGCTAAATACCACGAAATGGAAGCGCAAATCATCAGCCAAGCGGGCCGCAAAGGCGCAGTAACGGTAGCAACCAACATGGCCGGGCGCGGTACGGATATTGTGTTGGGCGGCAATCCGGCTGACGAAGAAGAACAAGCGCAGGTTGTTAAGCTGGGCGGTTTGCATGTCATCGGCAGCGAGCGGCACGAATCGCGCCGTATTGATAACCAGTTGCGCGGCCGCTGTGCCCGTCAGGGAGACCCGGGTTCTTCGCGGTTTTATATTTCGCTGGAAGACGAACTGATGCGTTTGTTTGCAAACACCGCTAAAATTTCCGCTATTTTAAGTCACATGGGCATGAAGGAAGGCGAGGCGATTGAGTCGCGCTTGATGACACGCCAAATTGAAGGAGCCCAACGTATGGTGGAAGGCCGGAACTTTGATATCCGCAAGCAGCTGTTGGATTATGATAAGGTAATGAATCAACAGCGCACCGCCATTTACGGGCTTCGCAATGCGATTTTAGACGGGGAAAGTATGTCCGAGCGTTCTATGCAAATGATGTATGAAATTGTGGATGAATTGGTAGAACAATACTATTTCCCTACACATCCGCAACGCAGTAATTTTGAAACGCTCAATATTAGTTTGCGCAATTTTTTCCCGATAGAATTTGCATATGAAGCCGCCGGCGTGGGCCGTAAAACAGCGGAGCAGTTGGTAGAAGATGTGATGGCTCAAGTGAAAGACTTGTACAAAGCGCGTGCGGCGTATTTTGCCGAGCAAGGCGTGAATTTTTCCGAGATAGAACGTATGCTTATGTTGCAGCTGCTAGATACTGCTTGGAAACAAAATTTGTATGAACTGGATCAGTTGCGCAACAATGTCAGTTTGCGTGGATATGCCCAAAAAGATCCGCTCATTGAATATCAAAAAGAATCGTACAAATTGTATTCGGCTATGTTAAACCGCGTACGCGATTTGATGGTTAGTTATATCTTCCGCTTGCAGTTGCCGCCTCGCCGCACGCCGGCACAGCGCGCACAGGAAGAAGCCGCCGCTAAAAATCCGGACGGAGCTAAGCCGATTTCTAAGACGATTGGCCGTAATGATCCTTGCCCCTGTGGCAGCGGTAAAAAGTATAAAAAATGCTGCGGAGCCAATTTATGAGTCATAAAATAAGAGATATGTTTTTGTTGATTTGTGCGGGGGTGGTACTCGTATCGTTGCCGGTTTTTTTGACCCATCTGTCACCGATACAGGTGAATTTGTCAAAAGCCGCTCAAAAAGATACCGCCGAGCCGGAAGAGGCTATGCCATCGCGTCAATCGCAGCCATCTAAAGAGGCTGCGCTTAAAGCCAAATTGCAAAAAATTTCCGGCTGTGAAGCAGATGAAGATTGTGTGATTGTGGATAAAGACCCGTGTGGTTGTTTTATCGGGCCTTCGGGAGTTACGGCTATCAATGCATTGTATACCTTGGAATTTGACAAAATGCAATCACATGCTATAACCAAAGCATGCCCGGAAATCCCCAGTACCGAGCAAGCGTGTAGTGATACGGCCCGGGCTGTTTGCCAGGATAATACCTGTAAAATTATTTATTAAAGGATTATTATGAGATTTCGGCGTTCCACGGCTTACCCGTCGCGATTTTTTATTAAACAACAGCAGCAAAAAGAGCATGTTGTTTCTATGGCTGCTCGGGGGTTACTGCTGTTAGGTTGTGCCTTATGTACGGCCTGGTTGGTATTTTTAAGTTATCCTTCCCAGTCGCGTGCGGCGGTGGCGTGGTTGGCGTGGGTGCCGTTTATTTGGGGTACGCTGCGAGTACGCCGCTCGTGGGCGGCTTTCTTTTACGGGTGGTTTACGGCTTTCCTGTTCCATGCCGCAGTATTATACTGGGTGTATTATACTTGTGTGCACGGCGGAGGAATGACGGTTGCTTCGTCCTTACAAGCATGGCTCGGGCTTAGTGCACTTTTATCGGTACAAGTTGGTTTTTTTGGTTTTAGTTGTTATTTCTTACGCAAGACGGGTCCTTTCTTTCCCTTTTTGGCAGCATTTGGCTTTGTAACATTAGAGTGGTTGCACCAATGTTTGGCTTTTTATGGCTTGGGTTTTCCGTGGCTTATGTGGGGGTATACGCAGTGGAATATGCCCCAGTTTTTACAAGTTGCTTCGTGGACGGGGGTATACGGCGTTAGTTTTATATTAGTGCTGGTGAGTGCGTTAATTGCTACCGCACTTGGCGTGCAACACATCCGGCGCGGTATTTTTTGCATTTTCTTGGCGGCGGCCATTTGGTTGGGAGGATATTGGTGGGGCGACTCCCGCTTACCGATAAAAACAGAATCAACCGTGGCCGAGGCTGCAAACAGTTTAACAGCGGCCGTCATGCAGCCCAATATTGACCAATATAAAAAGTGGAATCCGGAGTTTGAACAAGAAATTATTCAAACCATTGGCCGTATGGGGGCAGACTTGGAAAATATCAAACCGGACCTGGCGGTTTGGCCCGAAAGCGTGACTCCGGGGGCGTTGGTAGAGGATCCTTATTTTAAACTGATGGAAGATATCGCGGAACGTTCCGGGGCGTTCCAAGTGATAGGGTCTTCTTTGGCGGAGGAAGGCAAACAATACGTAGGGGCTTATTTAATGACGCCTCAATCGGACCGGTTGCAAGCGTACCAAAAAATTAAGTTAGTGCCGTTTGGCGAATACATTCCCTTTGAAAAACAAATACGTCGTTTTTTCCCGGAGATAAAAATTTTAGGGGAATTAGGTTCTTTTTCGCCGGGAGCATTTCCGCAACCGCTGCTGGAAATGGGAGATTTCTTTTTGGGAACCACCATTTGTTACGAAGCCATTTTCCCGCAGTTGTGGCTGAAGCAAACACGGCAAGGCGCGCAGTTGTTTGTGAACCTAACCAACGACGCCTGGTTTTTTAATACAGCTGCCCCGCACCAGCATTTAGCTGCCAATGTACTGCGCGCCGTAGAAACCGGGCGCCCGATATTGCGTGCGGCGAACACCGGTATATCAGCGGTGATAGATGCCTACGGGCGTATTGAACAAAAAACCGAGTTGTTTACCCCGGCTATGCTGCAAGCGCAAGTAGCTTTGCCGGCTGAAGGTTATATAACTCCCTACACACAACGGGGAAATTTGTTTGTGTGGGTGTGTGCGGTTTTTTTCTTTAGTTTGTTAATTTCTACCATTGTTTTTTCCTATGAATAACATTGAATTTAAAGATGTAGAACAGCGGTTAGACGAATTAGTTGCCCGCGTAAATAAAATTGAAACCATAGATGATATCTTCGGGAAAAGAAAAGAATTGGCCGAATTGGAAAGTGTTTCGGCCGAACCTTCGTTTTGGAACGATACCCAGAAGGCCAAAGAAGTCAGCCGTCAGATTGATTTTTTAAAGCGCGCCATTGAAACGTCCGGTTTGTTGCAAAAGAACTTGGAAGATGCACGGGCCCTTTTTGAACTCTGCAAAGAAATGCAAGATGAAAATGAATTGGCGGCTTTATATGCTTCGCTGTCAGAAACGGAAAAACAAATTGCCCAAAAGGAAGGCGAAATCCGTTTGTCCGAGCCAAACGATAAATTAAACGCTATTCTAACAATACACGCCGGAGCCGGCGGTACGGAATCGTGCGATTGGGCACAAATGCTCGTACGTATGTACACGCGGTGGGCCGAGCAGCACGGCTTTAAATTTTCCGTTTTGGACTCGCAACCCGGCGAAGAAGCCGGTATTAAAACGCTCAGTGCTATGGTAGAAGGGCCGTTTGCATACGGATATTTAAAAGGTGAAAACGGCGTGCACCGCTTGGTGCGCGTGTCGCCTTTTGATGCCAACGCCCGGCGGCACACGTCGTTTGCGTCGTGCGATGTATTGCCGGATATTGATGAGGATATCAATATAGAAATCCCGGAAAAAGATATTCAGTTGGAAACTTCCCGCGCCGGCGGCCACGGCGGCCAGAACGTAAATAAAGTGGAATCTGCCGTGCGGCTGTTACATATCCCGACGGGGATTGTAGTATCTTGCCGCATTGAACGCAGCCAGCTGCAAAACCGCCAAACCGCGATGAAAATGCTTAAGGCCAAACTTTACGAACGGGACATGGATAAAAAACGCAGCGAAGCCGAAAAACGCTACGGCCAAAAAGGTGAAATTGCGTGGGGCCATCAAATTCGCTCCTATGTATTTATGCCGTATCAGCTCGTCAAAGATTTGCGCAGCGGCTACGAAACCTCCCAAATTACGGCAGTTATGGACGGCGATTTGGACCCGTTTATTTTAGCGTACTTAAATTACGAAGCCGAGCATAAAAACTAATGACCGGGCTTTATATTCATATTCCCTTTTGTAAACAAAAATGTAATTATTGTGATTTTGCCTCGTTTGCCGGACGGGAAAATTTTATAGATGATTATCTGGCCGCTTTGGCGCAAGAGACCGCCGCGGTGCGCGCGCAACCGTTTGATACGCTGTATGTGGGCGGCGGAACGCCGAGCTTGCTTTCTTGCGCGCAACTGGAAAAATTATGCACGCTCATCCGGCAAAAAATTTCTGATTTTACCGAAAGCACCTTTGAAGCCAACCCCGAAAGTTTAACGCGTGAAAAAATTGAACTACTATGCGCGGCCGGGTTTAACCGCTTTAGCGTGGGACTTCAAAGTTTTAACGACGATGAATTAAAAAGGTTGGGCCGCGTACATACGTCGTTGGATTTTTTGCGAGTGTGGGACAATCTGCGTGCGTGCGGCGTAAAAAATATCAACGTAGATTTAATCGCCGGGCTTCCCGGACAAACACTTCCTAAATTTTTACGCAGTTTGGAAAAATTACTCGCACTTGCCCCGGAACATATTTCGGTGTACGGGTTACAAATTGAGGAAGGCACGCCGTTTTTTGAGCAAGGCATTATCTGCGACCAACTGTTAATGCGTAAGATGTTGGAAAAAACGCGTGCGCGTTTACAGGCCGCCGGGTATCATCATTACGAAATTTCCAATTTCGCGCGGCCCGGTTTTGAATCAAAACATAATTTGAATTATTGGCAATATGGGGAGTACGTCGGGCTGGGCAGCGCGGCGGCCTCGTTTACAAACGGTGTTCGGCGGCAAAACGTGCCGGATTTGCAAGCATATATCCGCCGCGTACGTGCCCGAAAATCAGCCGTAGATTTTTCGGAACAACTAGCGGGTAAGGCATTAGAAGGAGAAAAACTCATGGTGGGGCTGCGCCAATTAGACGGGGTGGAGATTTCTCCAGCGCAACAAAATTTTTTCGGAGCAGATTTGAAAAAACACATCCAAGACGGGCTTCTCGTGCGCGACGGAAAAAAAGTAAAATTAAGTGAGGAAGGGCTATTTTTAGCCAACGAAGTTTTTTACAGTTTTGTAGCTCCTTTTGAGGAAATATGAAAATTACACCCGTAAAAACTGCCTTATTTACGCCGCAAGAAAATTTAGCTTTATTTATTGTTAAGCATATTCCTACCGTGCCGGAAAATACGGTGCTGGCCGTTGCTTCCAAATTATTTTGCCTATGGAAGGGCAATATACTGCCGTATGAGTCGCCGGAGCAAAAAGAAAAATTGATTAAGGCAGAAAGCGATTTTGCGTTGCAGACGCCGCTTTGTTGGCTAACGGTTAAGGACGGTATGGTGATGACAAATGCCGGCATTGACGAGTCAAATGCCGACGGAAAATTATTGTTATTTCCGCCGGATATATATGGGTTAGCCGCTCAACTGCGCGTAAAATTGTGTAAGATATGGAACATAAAAAATTTAGGGCTTGTAGTGACGGACAGCATGATTTTGCCTTTTCGTGCAGGCGTCATGGCCGGAGCCGTAGCGTATGCGGGATTTAAAGGGGTGCGTGATGCGCGCGGAAGTAAAGATTTGTTTGGGCGCAAGTTAGAAGTTACACAAATTGATGTAGCGGATTCGTTGGCTACGGCAGCGGCGCTTTGTATGGGCGAAGGGAATGAACGACAGCCGCTCGCTTTTATAGAAGAGGCGCCGGTTGTATTTGTGGACGAAGTGCCCCCAAATGAAATAAAATATTCAATAGAGGATGATTTATATGCCCCGCTTTTTAGGGCGGTGGGATATTATAAAAAAGGAGAAAAAAATGATTAAAGACATGGTGACTGAATTTAAGAAATTCGTCATGCGCGGAAATGTAATTGATATGGCTGTCGGTATTATTATCGGCGGTGCGTTTACTAAAATCGTAAACTCTATGGTGGCAGATATCATGATGCCGCCGCTAGGGTTGTTGCTTGGCAAAGTAGATTTTAGCAACTGGTTTGTGGTCATTAAAAAAGGCACGACGGCCGGCCCGTATGCCACGATGGCCGATGCACAAGCTGCCGGAGCTACTACCATGAATTTGGGGCTTTTCTTAAACGCGATTATTAGCTTTATTATCGTAGCGTTTTGTATCTTCTTGCTCATCAAAGCAATTAACAAATTGAACTCCCCTAAAGAGCAAGCTCCTATTCCGGTTACGACGAAAAAATGTCCGTACTGCTGCAGTGATGTGCCTGTAGAAGCCACCCGCTGCCCGCATTGTACTTCCGAGATTAAATAGTGCCTTTCTTAACGCGCAACGATTTTTTCGTTGCGCGTTAATTTACGCATTTATGAGTAAAGGCGGGTTGGTTTTATCGTTTTTATTGGTAACATTTGCGCTGCAAGCGCAGGTGGGAGTTATTAGCGTTTCCGACGAAAATAAACACGCCGTAAAAGAAGATTTTTTTCACACATTTGAATATTTTGTTTTACCCGTCAAAAAGGGCGGTCCGGAAGTGGGCAAATGCCAAGCCACGCGGGTGGGCCGCCGGTGGTTTGTAACGGCAGCCCATTGTTTAGTCAATAACTGCGAGAAAGACTGCCGGATACAATTGGATTTGCTGGAACAACCTGTTTCGGCCTTGGCGGAAGTAACCCATTCTCCCGAGCATCCGGCAGTTTTTATCCATCCGGGATATCAACAAAACGTTTTTGTTAAAAACGATATGGCGCTTATTCGGTTGGATTTGGATAACGCGCCGTTAAAATATTACAAACGCGGTAAATCCTATAAGCGTATACTAATAACCCATCAAGAAGCCGACCGGTTTTTTGACGCCACACCGGCTGCCCGCAGTGCTTTATATAAAATCAAGAGTCCTACTTTTCCACCGATTTTGGTTTTTGATAATAAAGCCAATTATTTATTCAAAGGTAAAATTTCGGTTATTTCTATTTTTGACGGGGTGCGGCAGATTAAGCCCAACCCATACCCGGTGCATTATGTGAAAAAATTGGAGTATGCTTATACCGATAATTTTGGTGTGCGCAAAGGGATGAGCGGATCGGGTGTGATGAGTAATACGGGTGAATTTATAGGCATTATTTCCGGTATTTTCCAGACGTCCCAAAAGAAAGAGAAAACCGCTTCGGCACTTCAAAAAGAGTGGTTTGTGTTTTTTGTTTTTAATAGCGCGGCGGTGGACTTTATGAAGAGCGTTATGGGGAGTGATTTTTATAAGCTGGATTTAAAAGAGGCCTATCCGGACTTTGTGCGCAAATCTCGCCGCGATTATACCCCGATTATTAACCGTGTTTTAAGTGCCCAACAAAAACCTGCTTAAAAAACGCCGCTGTGCGCGGCGTTTGAAATATACTTACGCTTGTTTCTTGCCTTGTCGGCGTGCTTTGCGTTTGGCTAAACGCTCGGCCTTGGTGGCGCGGCGTTTGTATCCTTCGTGCTCGGGCTGGGTGGGGGCTTCCTCGTCCAAATCGCCGTTCCACTCAAATTCGCGCCCGCCCACAACCAGCGTATCCCCGTCTTGCACGCCCAGTTTATTCAGCGCTTTTTCCAAACCTATTTTTTTAAAAATGCCTTTTAACCGCGCCACAGCTTCGGGCTGAGAAAAATTTGTCATGGCGATAAATTCTTCTATTTTTTTACCTTTGATGTAAATGATGCCGTCGTCGCCGTGTTCAATGGTAAAAATCGGCTCTACTTTATGCACGGTAACTTTCTTTTCTTCCGGCACGATTACTTCCACCGGGGTCGCCGCTAAAATTTTTACAATTTCATCTAGTACGTCTTGCACACCCTCGCCCGTGGCGGCCGACATTAAAAAGATTTTGTTTTTCTTACATTTCTTTTTAAGCGTTTCGTATACTTTTTTAGCAGACGGCAAATCCATTTTGTTTACGGCAATTAGACGCGGTTTTTGCGCAAGTTTTTTATCAAACGCTTTGAGTTCTTTTTCAATTACTTTTACAGATTCTTCCGCGCTCATGGTGTCAAACCCGTCGGGGTCTACTAAATGTAGTAAAACGCGCGTGCGCTCAATATGCTTTAAAAATTGGTGACCGAGCCCTTTGCCTTCGCTGGCTCCTTCAATAATACCGGGAATATCGGCGGTAGCAAAACTGATACCTTTGTGTAATGTAACGCCCAAATTCGGGTTTAAGGTGGTAAACGGATAATCGGCAATGCGCGGACGCGCCGCGGAAATGCGGCTTAAAAATGTGCTTTTGCCCGCGTTAGGGAACCCGACAAGCCCCAAATCAGCCAAGACTTTAAGTTCCAAAATTAACGTGGCTTCCTCGCCGGGCTGGCCGTTTTCGGCGATGTGCGGAGCGGTGTTGTTTCTCGTCTTAAACGATTGGTTGCCGCGTCCGCCCATACCGCCTTTGGCGGCTACAAACTGTTGGCCGGGTTTTGTTAAATCTACCAGCATTTCGCCGTTTTGCCGAACGATTGTGCCACACGGCACGCGTACAATGCGGTCTTCTCCGGCGCGGCCCGTTTTGTTGTATGTGCCGCCCTTTTCGCCGTTTTGCGCTTCAATATGCGGGTTGTAGGCAAGTTCTAATAAGGTAGTCAAATTGGGGTCGGCCTGTAAAATAATATCGCCGCCTTTGCCGCCGCAACCGCCGTTGGGGCCGCCGAACTCAATAAATTTTTCGCGGCGGAAAGACAAACAGCCGTCGCCGCCTTTTCCGGCGGTAATATAAATTTTAACACGGTCTAAAAAACTGCCTGATTGCATAATTCCTCTTGGCGGCGCGGCCTATACTTTCAAAATAAAAAAGCGGCAGGATAACCCTGCCGCTTTTTGTGGCCAAAAGATTATTTGTCCGCTTTTTTGGCAGCAGCTTTGGGGGCTGCGGCTTTTTTAGCGGGCGCCTTTTTGGCAGCGGCTTTCGGGGCCGCAGCTTTTTTAGCAGGCGCTTTTTTGGCGTTGTTCGTTTCCGCAACTTTGGGGTACACGGAAATTTGTTGTTTGCCTCTGCGGACCCATTCAAAGGTCACGATGCCGCTTACGCGGGCAAAGAGGCTGTCATCACTGCTGCGGGTAACGTTGGTACCGGGCAAGAATTTGGTACCGCGTTGGCGCACAATGATTTCCCCAGCGTTTACAAACTGGGAGCCGTAACGTTTAATACCTAAACGTTGGCCGTGGCTGTCTCTTCCGTTAGAGGAAGAACCTTGAGCTTTTGTATGTGCCATTGTTCAACTCCCGTTTATAACTGGATATCCGTGATTTTAATTTGCGTTAAGTATTGTCTGTGCCCTTGGGTACGTTCGTATCCTTTTTTCGGGCGGCGTTTATAGACAATCACTTTTTGACCTCTCAAGTGTTTAACTACCTGAGCGGTGACCTTGGCCGCAGTAGCGGCTTTGGTATCTGCTGAGGTACCTTCTTCGTTGGCGGCCCAGAGAACTTTAAGTTCTACGCTGTCGCCGACCTTCGCTTCCAGTTTTTCAACCTGCAGATCTTGACCGGGTTTAACCCAGTACTGTTTTCCACCAGTTTCAATAATTGCGTACATAAGTTTTTCCGGCGAAATTCCCCGCCTAGGGGAAATTTCGCTACTATAATTATAGCATAAATAACGGCCGGATGTTACTAATTTTTACCTTCCGGAGCAGGGAGCATGCGGCGCAGGTATTGTTGATGCAACAGCGGCTGGATGCCTGGTAAGCGGAACAGCCAACGTGCTAAACGCGGAAAAGCAAGGGGGAACATCATAAAACATTTTCCGGCCAACCCCATATAGCGGTTAGCGAAAATTTCCCGTTTGTGGGTTCTGAGAGCGTGTAAAAGTTGTGTAAATAAAACGGAATAGTTATTTGAAGAGTCGTATAGCAAAATGCCTATAAGGGTTGTACATTTTTGTCCCAATAGTTGATCCCGGCAGGCGGATTTACTAGATAAATTGTGTTCTTGGCTAAAGGCGTCTATTTCTTGCAAAACGGCGAGGACATCTTGGCATTTTTGTAAACTCGGTATGTGCGTAGTAGATGTCGGATAGATAAGATAATGGTAAACAGTTTGTTGGGTAAACGAAACAAAGTTTGTCAGTTTGGCGGCTTGAAACACAAAATCAATGTCTTCTCCCATCTGACAGGAGGTTTTAAAATGCAACCCTTTTTCCAATAACCGACGGGTGTAAAGTTTATCCCAACAAAACATATGTTGGGGAATAAGTAGAGATTGGGCGGGCAAACGGTTCAAATCTTTAGCGATTTTATGGGGGAACAGGTCTACATATACAGGTGGTTTGTCCGGTTGGTGATATTGCGTAGCTCCCCACACAACGTCCGCGCCGGTTTTTTGGTGTAAATCAACAAGTATTTGATACGCATCAACAGGTAGCCAGTCATCCGAATCAACAAACGCCACAAGCTCTCCGGTTGAGCGGGCCAGCCCGGCTTGACGCGCGCCGGCCGGACCGATATTTTTTTCCAAAACAACTAATTTGATGCGTTTGTCTTTGGAAGCATAAGAAGCACAGATTTCTTTACATTTTTTATTAGCTTCGTTGTCAACTAAAACAATTTCTAAATTTTTATACGTTTGCGCGCAAATACTGTCCAGGCAATGCGGCAAAAATTGTTCGGCTTTGTAAACGGGAATAATTACGGATACGAGAGGAGTGTTTGCCATAAAAGAATTATAACATTTTCCGGTGGTCTAGGCAGTGCCGTTAAAATTTAATAAAATATAAACAGATTATTTAGGAAATATCCCCATGAAAGAAGATTATTACCAAGTTTTAGGTATTGAACGCACGGCCACGGAAGTGGAAATCAAGTCTGCCTTCCGCCGCCAAGCCATGAAATACCACCCCGATAGGAACCCCGGCAATAAGGAAGCCGAAGAGCAATTTAAAAAAGTAAACGAAGCGTTTTCCGTATTGTCTGACCCGCAAAAAAAGCAAATGTACGACCGGTACGGGCACGAAGGCGTGAACGGCGCCGGCGGTTTTGGCGGTTTTAACGCGAACGGTTTTGGCGATATTAACGATATTTTTGGCTCCATGTTTGGCGATATTTTCGGCGGCGGTTTTGGCCGCCGCGGCGGCAAACCGCGTGCCCAACGCGGTGAAGACCTTAAGTTGGATGTTACACTTACCTTGGAAGAAGCTTTTTCCGGCAAAGAAATTCCCGTGGAATATACGCGGTTGGATAATTGTTCCGCTTGCGACGGTTCCGGTGCCGCTCCGGGCAGTGCGCGCAAAACGTGCCGCTCGTGTGGCGGTACAGGTACGGTGACCTATTCACAAGGATTTTTCAGCATGCGCCAAGTTTGTCCCGATTGTGGCGGTAAAGGTACCGTGGTGGAAAAACCGTGTTCCGCTTGCCGCGGAAGCGGAACAAAACGCGTGAAGGAAAGTATCACGGTCAAAGTGCCCTCCGGCGTGCGCACGGGGGTTACCTTGCGCGTTTCCAACGGGGGGGATATCGGCACCAACGGTGGCGGATTTGGCGATTTGTATGTGGAAGTACACGTCAAAGAACATAAAATTTTTCGCCGTGAAGGGGACGATTTGGTGCTGGATGCGCAGATTACCTACCCACAGGCCGTTTTGGGCGGCAGTATTAAGGTGCCGACTATTGAAGGTAAAGAAGTTGAATTGGAAATTCCCAAAGGCACGCAGTTTGGCGAAGTGCTTAAAATGCAAGGCAACGGTATGCCGAAACTGGGCAAAAAAGGGTTTGGCGACTTGCTTGTGAACGTAAAGATTGAAGTGCCTAAAAAACCGACCGCCCGCCAAAAAGAATTATTGGAAGAACTGGCCAAAGAAACCGGCGGTAAAAAAAGTTTTTTTAAAGAACTTTTTTCCTGAACCCTCCCTATGGAACAATACCTTAAAGTAAAAGTACACGCAGGGGAAAAACACAATAAGATTGTGGAAAAATCGGCCGATACGTATGAAATCTGGGTCAAAGCCCCGGCCGAACAGGGCCGCGCCAATGAGGCGGTGCGTGTTGTTTTGGCCGAACACTTACATATTCCCGAAAATAAACTTTCCTTAATTAAAGGGGCCACCAGCCCGGCGAAAATTTTTTTAAAACGCTAAGCTGGCGTTTTTTAGCTGAATTTTTGGTATAATATATGAGGGTGGAAGAACCGCCGGGTTTAGCCTAGCGGTATTTTTTGCCCTACAAAACGCAAAAAAAATAAGTCTATGAAAACGTACGAAAGTGTAATTATCGTAAAACCCCAACTCTCCGACGGAGAAGTGGGCGAATTCGTGAACAAGGCCAAAGCCCTCATCACGAGCAAAGGCGGAGAAGTAACCAGCGAAGAAAAATTGGGCAGACGCAAATTTACCCATGAAATCAATCACGTTCGCGATGGTTTCTATCTCTACTTGAAATTCAAAGCCGAACCTTCTTTTGTAAAAGAATTTGAAGGTGCTTTGAAACTCAACGAAAACGTACTGCGCTTCCTAACGATGAACGCTGTGGAAGTAAAAGCCAAACCGGCTCCAGTCGTTGGAAAATAAAAGGTTAACGTATGCCATCAGCCATTAAATTACCGGAACAAAACATAGTCCTTCTAGTCGGACGGTTAACACGTGACCCTAACGTGAGTTTTACACAAAAAGGTCAAGCTGTGTGCCGTTGTGATATTGCGGTTAACCGCAGGTACTTAGATGCCACCACAAACGAGTGGAAAGATGATACGGTTTTTGTGCCCGTTGTAGTTTGGGGTGCGGCAGCCGAACGGTGTAAAGACCGGGTGAAAAAAGGTACGCCTGTCAGTGTGGAAGGCCGCCTGACACTCAGCGAATATACCGATAAAACTACGGGCCAAACCCGCAAGAACTTGCAGGTAACTGCCCGCCGGATCCAAATATTGGAATCCGCAGCCGCCGGAGGCGCCTACAATGACGGTGCACAAGCGGCCGCAAAGGACGACGTTCCCACCACGGAAGTGATGGAAGACGACGTGCCTTTCTAAACTAATAAAGAGGAATCAAATGTCCGAAGAAATTAAAACTGCTCCCGCTGCCGAAGCTGCTCCCGCAGCCGCGGCCGCCCGCCCGGAAAGACCGGCGCGCGCGTTTGGGAAAAAGCGCTTTGAATCCAGACGCAAAGTCTGCAAAGTATGCGCTGAAAAAATTGATAACGTGGACTATAAGAACTTTCAGTTTGTAAAGTCCTTCACGATGGAAAGCGGTAAAATTCTTTCCCGTAGAATTACCGGCACCTGCGCCAAACACCAACGCCAAATCACCAAAGCGATTAAGCGTGACCGTAACTTGGCTATCTTGCCGTATTCCTTACCCAAAAAATAAGTTGGAGGACGAAGATGAAAGTTATTCTCAAAGAAAGCGTCAAAAATTTGGGTATGGTGGGTTCTATCGTAGATGTGAAACCCGGTTATGCCCGCAACTTTTTAGTGCCGCATCACTTGGCGGAAATCGCCACGGAAGGCGCTATTAAGAATTGGCAACTTGGTGCCGAGCGCCGCCAAAAACGCATTGATGCGGAACTGGCCGAAGCCCGCAAAATTGCCGAAAAGTTGGCAGGTGTAGTCTTGCCGTTTACCAAAACGGTTAATGCAGACGGCGTGGTTTTCGGCTCTGTCAACAAAGCCGATATTTATAAAGCGTTGCAAGCTTTGGGCCACCAAATTGCTAAAGACTCTATTGAGCTCAATATGCCTATTAAAGCTTTAGGTGAAACCGAAGTGGGCATCTATTTGAAGCCGACCGTCACCGCCACTATCAAGGTTCAAATCAACCCCTTGACCACGGTGGAAGAAAAAATCGGTGATGCTAAACCGGAAGCGAAAGCTGAAGAAAAAACCGAAACTAAATAACTTAGCGGTTTGCGTTTTGTGTGTATCCCCGTGCTTTTAGCGCGGGGATATTATTTTTTCTTGCGTTTGCGGGAAAAGGTTTTCCGTTTGAGTTTTAATAAATGCTTTTTGAAAAAATGAGCCAGTCCGCCGCGGGAAGTTTCGCGGTAGTCGTGGTGCATATCTAAGCCGGTTTGCATCATGGTAGCCAATACATCATCATAAGAGATGCGGTGTTCTCCGTCGGACATAAGCGCATACGTGGCGCAATCCAGCGCGCGGGAAGCGGCCAGGGCGTTGCGCTCAATGCAAGGAATTTGCACGAGCCCGTCTACCGGGTCGCACGTTAGCCCCAAATGATGTTCCAATCCCATTTCCGCGGCATAGGCGATACGGCGGTTGTCACCTCCTTCTAATTGGCAACAAGCCGCAGCTGCCATGGCACACGCCACGCCGACTTCACCCTGGCACCCTACTTCCGCTCCGGAAATAGAGGCATTTGATTTGGCCAAATTTCCCATAAGTCCGGCGGTGGCCAACGCGTGCAAAATAACGGTATCATCAAATTCATACACTTCTTTGAGTAATCGGCAGACCGATGGTACCACTCCGCACGAGCCGCACGTGGGGGCGGTGACAACTTGTCCGCCCGAGGCGTTTTCTTCGGCACAAGCCAGCGCGTAGGCAAATAAATTATTCATTCGCCGTACATAACGCGGAGAAGTTTCCGCTTTGTATAAATAGCGGCGCGCCTTGCGCTCTAAATTAAGCGAGCCCGGCAGAACGCCCTGTTTTTTTAGTCCGCGGTTTACGGTATCTTGCATGGCCGTCCATACTTCTTGCAAATAGGTCCAAATCTCCGGGCCTTCCTGTTCCTCTACATACTGCCACAAAAGCATTTTTTTCTGGGAAGTATATTTCAAAATAGCTTCCATAGAGGTATGCGGATAGATAGATTGGTTTTGACGGTTGAAGTTTTTATCGGTGCGGATTTCTCCGCCGCCTACACTGTAAACCGTTTGTTCTCCCAACACATGTCCGGCGCGGTCCAAGGCTTCTAAGTGTAGGGCGTTGGGGTGCTTGGGTAAAAATGTTTGGGGCTCCCAAAGAATAGAAACGGGTTTAGGGTACAGGGCTTCTTTCACGGCAAAATCAGTTAAGTGGCCCTTGCCGGTGGCGGCTAAAGAACCGTATAATGTTACCCGAAACGAACAGGCATTGGGATAGAGGCGGTTAAATTCATCGGCGGCTTTGCGCGGGCCCATAGTATGGCTGCTGGAAGGCCCCATACCGATTTTATATAGTTCTCTGAGTGATTCCATCGTTTGCTCCCGAGTAGTAATATAAAAAATGATATCATAATTTATATGCTTTTACTCTCAGTTATTTTAATAAGTTTAAGTTTATCTATGGATAACTTAGCCGTAACTGTAGCGGCCGGATGCGCTGCACACCGGCGGGTACCGGTTGGTTTTGCCCTTAAGGCCGGGGGGGTGTTTTCAGCTGCCCATCTAATTATGTTTACAGGTGGTTGGCTGCTGGGCAGCGGGGTAGGACATTATGTAGATGCTTTTGACCATTGGCTGGCGTTTGGGATTTTAGTTTTTATCGGTGTACGTATGGTCAAAGAATCTTCCCGCCCGCATAATGAAGCCGAAAAATTGGCCGGGCTGGCCGGGCGGACCTTGTGGTGGTTGGCATTGGCTACGAGCATAGACGCGTGGCTGGTGGGGATGGGGCTTTCGTTCACCCAGGCTCCCTTTGGACTTACGGCCGTTATACTGACGGCTTTTGTGTTTACAACCAGTTGGGCCGGCTTTTATTTAGGCGTTTGGTTGGGGGGAAAATTCGGACAACGCATGGAAGCGTTGGGAGGGATTGCATTGGCTCTACTGGGCGTAAAAATATTGCTAGAAGGGCTTGGCATTTGGTAAAATTCTGATATCTTACTAAGAGAGGTTTTTCTATGAGTATTTGGATTATCATTATTATTTTTATTTGTATCGGGGTAGACAATATGGTCAGTGCCAATATGTCGGCCTTGAATATGAGTGTGGAGGATAAAAGCGTTTTTTCTATTAAAATGGCTTTATTTTTTACGGGTTTTAATACGTTGGCATTTGGGGTCAGTTATTTGCTGAGTATTATATGTCACAATTGGATTGTGCAAGCAAGTAATTGGGTAGCTTTTGCGCTTTTGTTGTTACTGGGAATTAAGTTTATGTTGGAATCTATAGAAAAATCCCCCAGTTTTAGCAAAATAGATATGGAAAACACCCGCAAACTGATTAAAGTATCTGCTTTAATGTCCATGAATGCTTTTTTTGTGGGGTATGCGGTAGAAACCATGGACGGGAGTTGTTTCCCGGCGATTATCATTTTAGCGATACTTACCTTTATCATGACGCTGTTGGGGTTCCATTTGGGCAAAAACACTTCCAAAACGGTGGCCAGCAAACGCGGAGAATTGGTGGCCGGGCTGGTGCTGGTTATTATGGCCGTATGTTTGATTATGCCGTAACGGACCGCAGATTGAATTTAAAAGCGGAGCAAATTTTGCTCCGCTTTTAGTTTGCTTATTTTGCGCAAAAAGAAAATTAAACGATTTTATTTTCATCTTCTTTGGCTTTAGCGATTTCTTTGTCCAGTTTGACGGTCACCCGGCGTAACACGGCTTGCGTGTTTTTCTTCCAGTCCCGCAAGGAACGCATTTCTGCCTCTGCTATTTTGAGTTTTTCCACATGTTCTTCCAATGTACGCATGCGTAATTTTAGGGCAGCATTTTCCGCTTGCGCATCTTTTTGGCGCGCAAGCAGTTGCGAAATCAGCAATTCTAATTCTTTTAGTTTCTCTTGCATAATTAGCGCAGTTGGGCACCGACAGTCGCTTTTAATTGTTCCACAATGCGGTTAAACGCGTCGTCGGTTTCTTTGTCTTTTAGCGTACGTTCTTTGTTGGAAAACGCCAAGGAGAACGTCACGCTTTTCTTACCTGCCGGCAAGTGTTCACCCTCGTATTTATCAATTAAGTGATAGGATAAATTGACGTCCAGCGGTGTTTTATCCAAGGCAGACACAATTTGTCCGTACGTGACCGCGTTATCCACTACGACGGACAAATCACGCAAAGACGGCGGAAACACCGCCACGTCTTTAGCGGGTTTAAAATCTTGCGCGGAAAAACTTTTTTCCATTTGTTTGGTGGCAAATTCAAATGCCCACACATCGGCAGTTTTTATACCAAACGCTTTTAACGTAAGCGGGTGGAGTTTGCCAAATTGTCCGATGGCTTTGCCGCCCAAGATAATATCCATACAAATTTTCGGGTGCATATAACAAGGCACGTTTTTAGACGGCACAAAGCCCACGCCGTCCACGTGTGAAAACACCGCTTGCATAAGCCCTTTTAAGAGGTAAAAGTCTACGGGTTTTTCGGGCGCGGCAAAGAATTTTTCTTGCTCTAACGAGCCGCACAGCACGCCGGCCACTGCGTAATTTTCTACCGGGAAACCTTTGATATTTTGGAACGTTTTGGTGGTTTCAAATAACGCCAAATTGCGGTTGCCGAAACGCAAATTGCTCTCTACATTTTTGAGTAACGCAGGCAGTAACACGGGGCGTAAATAGTCCCACCCTTGTGCCAAAGCATTTTTGATTTTAATGCAAAATTGCGGGTTTTGGTCAAACGCTTTTAATTCTTTTTCGCCCACAAAATCAATGTTTTTGCACTCGCAAAACCCGAGGCCGATGAGTTTTTGTGCAAACTTTTTGCCCAGTTCAATGCCTTTGGGCGCGTCGGTAAATGCCACGAACGCGCGCGAAGAAGACACCGGAATTTGGTCGTATCCGGCAAAGCGGGCGGCCTCTTCAGCCAGGTCCCACTTGTGGTTTAAATCGCGCCGGTGGGTGGGGGCAATAAAAGTCCATTTCTCGCCGTCTGCGTTAAATTCTAATGCTAAACGTGCAAAAATTTCTTTAAGTCTTTCTTGCGAAATTTGCGTACCTAAAATCTTGTTAATTTCAGCCGGGGTAAATGTTACCGTCGGGTTTTTGTAAGGTGTGGGGTACACGTCGTTCATTTCGCTGGCCGTTCCGCCGCAGATTTGTACAAACAGTTCGCTGGCGCGGCGCATGGCAAGCAGTGCCCCATTGACGTCTGTGCCGCGTTCAAAGCGTTGGGACGAATCGGACGACACGCCGAATTTTTTAACTGTTTTGTTAATAGTCGGCGCGTCAAAGTGCGCGGCTTCCACAAAAATATCCGTTGTATCGTCTTGGATACCGCTGTTTAGCCCGCCCATAATGCCGGCCAAGGCGGTGGCCTTTTTGGCATCTGCAATTAACAAACAATTTTCGTTGAGTGTTAATTCGCGGCCGTCTAAAAGGGTAAATTTTTCACCTTCTTGTGCGTTACGCACAATCACTTTGCCGCCTTCCACCAAGCGCAAATCAAACGCGTGCATGGGGTGTCCGAGTTCAAACATCACATAGTTGGTAATATCAACAAGCGCATTTTTGGGGTTTAACCCCATGGCAGACAAACGCATTTTGAGCCACTCGGGCGACTCGGTATTTTTCACGCCGCGAATAATTCGCCCGATATAGCGCGTGCATGCTTGCGGGTTTTGAATTTCAATGTCTAAAGTCTTGCCCTGCCCGGAGATATCTTTAATTTCTGGCAGTTTAACGGGTTTATTTAACAAGGCGCCCAACTCGCGTGCCACCCCCAAGTGCGAGAGCAAATCGGGGCGGTTAGAAGTAATTTCCAACTCAAAAAGCGTATCGGCTTTACCGTACAAAGAAGAAACGTCGGTGCCGAGCGGCAAGTTTTCATCTAACACCATAATACCGCGTGCGCGGGTGTTGGTTAAGCCCAGTTCATCAGACGAGCAAATCATCCCTTCGGACGCTACGCCGCGGATCACGGCCGGCTTTAATACATTTTTACCAAGCCGCGCACCGACGCGGGCCAAAGGCACTTTCTGCCCGACGGCTACGTTGGGTGCACCACACACGACGCGTTGCGTTTTCCCGTTGCCCAGGTCCAAGGTAACTAAATGTAAATGGTCGGAGTCCGGGTGATTTTCAATTTGCGTAATTTGCGCGACGTTTACACCTTCAAAATCGGCTCCCGTCGTTTCCACAGACGCAACTTCAATACCCAGGTCGGTTAATTTTTGCGCCAATTCTTCGGGTGATAAATCTAAATCAATAAAATCTTTTAACCAAGAGTATAAAATTTTCATTAAAAACTCTCCTTAAAATTGTTTGAGTACGCGCAAATCGTTCTCGTAAAATGTGCGTATATCTTTGATGTTAAGCATCATCATGGCTAGTCTCTCCACGCCCATACCAAAGGCGTAGCCGCTAAATTCTTCCGGGTCAATGCCGCAGTTTTTTAAGACGTTGGGGTGTACAACGCCCGCGCCTAACATTTCAATCCAACCGCTGCCCTTGCACACGTTACACCCCTTGCCTTGGCAGAACACGCATTTGACGTCCACTTCCACGCTCGGCTCTGTGAACGGGAAGAACGACGGGCGGAAACGGATTTCGGCCTTGTTGCCAAAAAGCCCTTTCATAAACGCGGTGAGGTCGCTTTTTAAGTCGGCCATGCTGACGTTTTTATCTACATACAACCCTTCAATTTGGTGAAACACAGGGCTGTGGGTAGCGTCCAAACTGTCGTTACGAAACACGCGGCCCGGCGCCATAATGCGAAGCGGCGGTTTATGTTTTTCCATATACCGGCTTTGCACGTTGGACGTATGCGTGCGCAAAACAAGCGGCATTTTGCCGTCTACAAAAAACGTATCTTGCGCGTCGCGCGCCGGGTGGTGGAGGGGGATATTTAATAAATCAAAATTGTGTTTTTCATCTTCCACCCACGGACCTTCGGCCCATTCAAAACCGAGGTGCGCCAAAATATCCGTCATGCGGTCTTGCGCGACGGCTAAAGGGTGGCGGTGTCCTTGCGCGACGGGATACCCGGGGAGCGTTAAATCAAGATCTACTTTATTTAATTCTTCGTTGATTTCTTGGGCGGCGAGGGTGTCTGTTTTCTCGTCTAGTACGGCGGTTAGTTCGGCTTTTAAAGCATTGCCGAGCGGCCCGGCTGTTTTTTTATCTTCAATAGAAAAATCTTTGAGATTTTTAAGTAGTTCGGTCAGCGCTCCTTTGCGCCCTAACGCGGCTACGCGCAGTTCTTCCACGGCGGCAAGGTCGGCTGCGTGGGAAATTTTGGTTTTGTATTCTTGCGCAATTGTGTCGCAAGCGGTTTTAAATTCGGAAATAGTCATAGTTACATTATAGTAAAAAAACACGTATGCCGGTTGCTTGCCGTACGGGCAACCTCGGGGATGACGAAAAGGGGCGAGCCACTGCGGAATGACGCTTAATTTTTGGTTGTTTATCCCGCCCGTTAGCACCGTTTACAAAAAGCGTCAAAATGGGGAAGAAATTTTTCATGTTTGAGCGAA
>JAGCMD010000028.1 GCA_017646765.1 Elusimicrobiaceae bacterium
AACTCATAGGTCCTAAAAATCATCCCGTGTAGGTCCAACGGCCCTCGTTATTTTTTTGTTTCCCACCCATACTAAGAGTGTAAGTAACTAAAATTAACACAAAGGAGACAGTACTATGAAACGAGTGGTGTGTATGTTAGTGATGATGTTAATGGCCGCAACGTTCGGCATGGCACAGAAAGCCAAAACAGATGACGCCGGCCTACGGACTATTATTCAAAGAGCTACGGCCAAAGCCGCTATGGAAGCGTCGGAAGAATGGAAGTGGGAAGAGATTTTAGGACTTGCCCAACTGGATCCTTCCGTGGTAGATGTATATACGAACTTTTATAAAAGTGCATTTTTTTTATCCCACGATAATTATGTAGTTGCATGCTACGAGGAAGATACCAAAACTTTCATCTATGAAAGCACTTGGTTGAAGAGAGCTCTCCGTGTGAGTCGTGACTATGTCTGGAGCCTCTCTGGATCCGAACAACGAGACGTAGAACGAGCGAAAAAGGAAGGGAAATGTAAAAGTTTTGACGAGTTCAAAAGTGCCATCCCGTTGGCCGAACGAAAAGCTAAATTACAACTGCTGCAGAAAAAATTGAAACAGGCACTGCAACCGTCCAAAATGCAACAGGTACAGAATGAACTGCAACGGATAAAACAACAGATGGAAAATGAGTCCATAGAGGAAAAAGTAGCTAGACAAAAACGTGCCCATAAAGCAATGTTGCTTAGTCTGTCAATGGCAAACGGACAAGGTGTCCCTCTTAAAGTAGCCGAACAACTTGTTCTAGGGTTTGGTATCACAAATCTCCCTAGCCCTGAGGAATGGTCCAAAGTATATTATGATCCGGCCAAAAAGATTATTTGGCTTTCTTACCATGAAATACATGGAGGTAACCGTTCTGGAGTCCGCCCATATGATGCAATTGTACCGCTCAAGGTTGTCCTTGATATGGAAAACGGTAAATACGAAAAAGGAAAGTGCCAACAATCCTTTCCCAACGAGTCCGCTTACTACCAATATAACTTCCCTGACAACATTAACGATTATATGCTTGTATATGATAGAGGTAGAGATGTTAACGGCAGCATAGCAAAATCATTGGATCCGGCTTCACAGCTTGTTAACCAATGTAAAAATCTTCTTATAGAAATGAAAATGCTGTTGGAAGAAATTAATAAGGAGTAGGTGGCCAAATATTCAGATAAAACTTATTTATCCAGCACCCCGGGCTAATACCCCGGGGTGTTTTTTGATATTTTGGGCAGAACTCGTATTTTTTATGTACAATAGAAAAAAGAACTTTTTACCAAAGGAGAACAACTATGAATATAACCGTATGTATTGGGGGAAACAAAACTATTTCCGGCGCCAGACTCGGCGCTAAATTGGCCCAATCGTTACAAGCTCAAGGCAATGAAGTAAATATTTTAGCGCAAAAAGGCAAAGGCGTTATTTGCTCCAATGTATCTTCTAAGGAATACAGCGGACTTACGACCGCCAAAACGTTAGCCAACACGTTTACCAAGTCTAACACGTCGGCTGTTATTTCGCTAATGAATTGGCGCGCGTGCGAAGCCGCTGTGTTGGCCAACTGCCCGTTTGTATACGTGGAATACGAAAATTTCAAAGAAGATAAGAGCCTCAAAAACAAAAAAGAAATTTTGCAAAAAGCCCGCCGCGTAATCGTTATCGGCAACAGCACCAAACCGCTCAACAAAAAAATATATAGTTCCAATGCCGTGCGCGTAAACGAACCGGCCGTATGGGTGGAACATTTTGCTTCCAACAAACCAGCTTGTTTCAAAAAACAAAATAACATTTTGGCCGTCGGCTCGTTCACCAAAGACAGCGGGTTTGATTCGCTGCTTAAAACCTGGGCGCGCTTGGCCCCGGCGCACCAAACGTGGCACTTGACGATCGTCGGTGACGGCGCGCAAAAAGCTGCTTTCAGCCGCTTTATTACCAAAAATCATTTGGAAGCCAGCACCGAAATCGTTTCTTCCCAAAGCGACGTGTACAACTATATGTGCAACGCCGATATCTTTGCGTATCCGACGTTAGATTCGTCCGTCTCTGACATCTTGTTGGACGCCATGGCCAGCAAATTGCCGTGTGTGGCGTGGGAATCGGCTGCCGCCACGTCGTTAATTAAAAACGGCGTCAACGGCGTAGTGGTAAATTCCAATGACAAAGAACCGTTTACCTCGGCGTTGGATGACATGATGGTCAACTGGGGCAAACGTGTGGAAATGGCCGTTCAAGCCAGCAAACTCAAAGACCAATATTCCTTTGATACGTTTGTCAAAGCCGTGTCCGAAAAACTTACCAAATAAGAAGGCCTAACGGTGCGTATCACGTGTGTAATCGGTACGTTGGGCAGCGGCGGCGCGGAGCGTATGATGACGTATCTGTGCGAAGGATTAGCCGCCCGCGGCCACCAAGTAACACTGCTTACACTGGATGATTCGGTACCTGATTTTTATACGCTGCCCGCGTCTGTGACGCGGGCGCGCGTGCATCTGCCCGCCTTCCGCGCCGCCGGTATATTAGGTAGTATTCCTCGTTTAATCAAATTAACCCGCGCGGTTCAAAAAACCCGTCCGCAGGTGCTCATTAGTTTTATGACCGTAACGGTCATTTGTTCTTGCCTGTTCTTACGAGTGCCTGTCGTTTATGCCGACCATTTAGATGTGCGCCATTGGGTTTATTCGCGCAAGTGGGAAATTTTACGTAATTATTTGCTACGCTTTGCATGTGTGGTAACGGTGCTTTCCGAGCGCGACTTGGAGTTTATCCGTGAGCATCACCCGCGTTGGCATGCGCAAGTGGTGTATAACCCGGCGTTGATACCCGATAACATCCCCGCAGCGCGGCCCGAGTTTCTAAAACCGGGCGTAAATTATGTGCTTGCGGTGGGGCGTCTGAACCCGCAGAAAGGGTTTGATAGATTACTTGCGGCATGGGGCCGGTTAGGCCCGGTACGTGTGGGGTGGCGGTTGGCCATTGTCGGCGGCGGTGGGGAAGAAAACACTTTGAAAGCGCAAGCCGAAAAATTAGGCATTAGCGGAACGGTTGATTTTGTGCCGCCGCAGAAAGAAATTTTTTCGGCGTATAAACACGCGCAGATTTTTGCTATGTCTTCTCGTGCGGAAGGTTTCCCGCTTGTGTTGTTGGAAGCGATGGCGTGCGGACTGCCGGCGGTCAGTTTTAATTGTACCGGCCCGGATGTGATTATCCGCGACGGTGTAGACGGAGTTTTGGTGGAACAAGATAACGTGCCTGCGTTTACCGCCGCGCTTGGCGAGCTTATACGGGAAACGCAAAAACGTCAACAGTTAGGAGCGCGCGCTCCGGAAGTATTACAGCGTTTTTCACTGAAAAATTATTTGGATGCGTACGAAGAATTGTGCCACCAAGCTATCAGGTAGATTTAAACGGTCTGCCGGGAAATGGCGGTACGTAGAAAGCGTTGTAAGTCCCCGCTGTAATGGGATAGCGCGGTTAAAGTAGCTATAAATATTACTCCGTTTACAAGAACCAACCCCCAAGGATTTTTACCGGCTATATACCATGTATATATCGCACAAGGCAGGAGTGATACAATGTTAAGAGACACCAACCGGCCTGCGTCTAACAGGGATGTGCGCGTTGCGAGCCACGGTGTAAATTTCTGCAGAAAAATCACGTTAATAATAAACCCTACAATTCCCCAAAGTAACTGCATATAAGGATACGCAAACGGCCCGGCTGTTTTAACCGCCCAAGGCAACGTGACGATAAATAATACATTGCCAATTAACGTGTAGGGAAGGAATTCTTTTATTTTTCGCACCGCAATTACCACATTGTTTTGCAAGGCACAAGGTCCTAAAAGTAACATAATGGCCAATAGCGGACGCAAAAAAGCAGATGTGTTTTGCACATCTAACGCGGTAAAAGCGCCGCGTTTAAAGAAGATGGTAACAATTTCCGGCGCGTAGAAGATGGAAAACACCGTTAGCGGTGCCAGCAAAAAACACAAGAAATGGTGCGCCTGCAAATAATCTGCATTAAAGGCTTCTTTTTGTTCGTTGGCAATCCGTTCGGTTAGCCCGATTTTGGCCACGTTCGCCAGGCGTAACGTAAAGACTTCGTTGGCCGATTCGGAAAGTTGCTTGGCGTAGTTCAACGCGCTTACGATACCGGCGGAAAGCCCGCTGAGCAAATACAAAGGCAAAAAACCGCTGATGAGTACGACGATTTCAATGAGCTGGTTACTAAACGCATTTTGAGCAAAAGTAGTACTGTGCCACCATTGGCCGCGGGTAAGCTGCCAGCCCAGTTCGTTTCGCATGGCCCGGCTAAATAACAAAATTTGAATTACGTGCGCTAACGCAAAACCGTACATCATGCTTATAATACCGCACCGACGGCCCAATAGAGCTAAAAACAGCAGCGGTAAAGCGGCGTTTAGCGGCGTAAGCAACGCCGTAGCAAAGCGTTTGTACATTTCCAATACGGCCAACTGGTAGGATGATAAAATTTGTAAACCTAAAAGGATAAACCCCCAGGTAATTAAAGATTTTTGCGCGATTAAAAAATCAACCGGAAACCGGGAGAATAAACGAATGGTTTGCAACGGAAAAAAGATTCCTATAAGTATAAAGCATAAAGCCAGGGCACTGTAAAAATACAAAAACCCGTTGAGTAACGGTCGTCCGGACAGCGGTGTTTTAGCTTCCGACGTCATAGCTTGCGGGATAATAACAGCCGCGTTAAACCGTTGTAAAAAATATAAGCCGACGCCAATCATAAGTATCAGAAAGAAATATAAATCGGTGGCGTGTCCGGCACCGAAGTATGCCGCTATGAGCAGTGCATTGGCAAACGACAATATTTTCCACAAAGCGGTGGCCCCTACAGCCAGGGCGGCACCTTTTCGGTAAGAAGTGGGCTTAAAAAAGAATCTCATATTTGATATTATAGTAATTTAGGAGAAGATTATTGTGACAACTCAATTTGAACCTGTTATCGGACTGGAAATCCACGTTCAGCTGGCCAGCAAAACCAAACTGTTTTGCACGTGCCCAAACGGTGTGGGAGAAGATACAAAACCCAACACCGCTGTCTGCCCGGTTTGTTTGGGCCATCCCGGTGTGATGCCGGTGCTGACCGAAGGCGCGTTAGAACTGGCCGTGCGCGCCGGCCTCGGGCTTAATTGCGAAACGAAAAAGTATTCGTCCTTTTCGCGCAAACATTATTTCTATCCCGATTTGCCTAAGGGTTACCAAATTACGCAGTTTGATGAGCCTATCAACGGGGCAGGTTATGTGGAAATTACCTTTGGTCCCAAAGATAATTTGCAAAAGAAGAAAATCGGTATTCACCATGCCCACCTGGAGGAAGATGCGGCGAAATCTTCGCACTTTGCGGACTATTCCTTAGTAGATTATAACCGTTCCGGCAGCCCGCTCTTGGAAATTGTGTCCATGCCGGATATGCGCTCGCCCGATGAGGCGTATGCGTATTTGACGGAAATCAAACGCATTATGCGTTGGGTGGGAGCTTCCAACTGCGATATGGAAAAAGGTGAGTTGCGCGTGGATGTAAACGTTTCTTTACGCCCGGTGGGACAAGAAAAATTCGGCACGCGCACGGAACTCAAAAATTTAAACTCGTTTAAGGCAGTGCGCGACGCGCTGATTTATGAAATCAACCGCCAGACCGAAGTATTAAACGCCGGCGGCGAAGTAAAACAAGAAACGCGTTTGTGGGATAAAGTGGAGTGTGTGTCCAAGCCCATGCGTTCTAAAGAAGATTCCTTAGACTACCGCTATTTCCCGGAGCCGGACTTGCCCCCGGTAGTTTTGACGGAGGAGTGGCTCGCTCGCGTCAAAGCACAAATGCCGGAAATGCCGGCTAGCAAAGAGGCACGCTTTATGAAGGCGGGCTTATCGGCTTACGATGCGGGCGTACTTACCAGTTCACGGGAACTTGCCGACTATTTTGAAACGGTTACCCAAAGCGGTAAAGTATCCTTAAAGACGGCTTCTAACTGGATACAAACCGATCTTTTAGGGATGCTCCATGCCCAGAAAAAGGAAATTGAAGATTCTCCTATTTCTGCCGCGCAACTGGCCGAACTGTTGGAATTTGCCGAAAGCGGTAAAATCAACCGCAAGCAAGCGCGTGAAGTATTTGACGAAATTTACGCGCACGGCGGTAAAGCGGCGGATATTATCGCCAAGCGCGGTATGGTGCAAGTAAGCGACGAAGGGCAACTGGAAGCTTGGGCCAAAGAGGCGATGGCCGCTAACCCTAAAGCGGTGGCCGATTACCAAAAAGGAAATAAAGCCGCTATCGGTGCGCTGGTGGGCGGAGTCATGAAACTGAGTAAAGGCAAAGCCAACCCCAAAATTATCAGCCAATTGCTTGCCAAATTGCTGGGTTGATAAAATCTACTATAAAAATGGAAGGATTGAACGTTGACCGATACGGGTAAAAGTTGCTATGATTAGTATTGTAGAAGTAAAAATCTAAAACGGAGAAAGACATGAAAAACTTACTGAAAGTTGTTTTAGTTTTCGCATTGGCTGCCGGTTTAACCGCCTGCAAAAAGAACGTTAAAGACGATGCCAATGCCGACCTCACCGCCGGTGCCAATGCCGGTACCGAAATGGTGTTAGAAGAAACCAGCATTGAACAAACCACCGCTGTTCCGGCGCAAGAAATTGCCTTGGGCGCTGTGTACTTCTCGCTGGATAAAGCTGCTTTATCTGCGGATGCCCGCAAAATTGTAGAAGCCAATGCGCAAGCTATCAAATCTGCTGCGACGATGGCCTCTTACCGGGTAATCGTAGAAGGTAACTGCGACGATAGAGGCACGACCGCTTACAACATTGCCTTGGGGCAAAAACGCGCCGAAGAACTCAAAGCCAACTATGTGCGCTTGGGTATCCCGGCTGCTAACATTGAAACGGTTTCTTACGGGAAAGAAAAACCCGTCTGCACGGAAGCCACGCAAGCCTGCTGGGCCAAAAACCGCCGCGCGGATACGCTTCTTAGCGTAAGATAAGCTGTTTTGGCAAGGAGCCCGAACGTACATGAAAAACATTACTAAACTTATTTTTATGGTCGGTTCGGGCTTTTTGCTGTCCGGCTGTGTAGCTAGTCAGAACGATATTAGTACACTTAAATTACAACTCCAGGAACTTAACCGCACCATCGTCCAAATGCAGGCCAACCAAGCCGAACTGGCCGGCAAAATGGATGAACTTAATCAAAATTTATCGGTGTCTAACGAGAACTTATCCCAAATGGATGAGCAGCTCTCTAAATTTTCCGCTAAACTGGACGATTTGTCTGCGGCCGTAGCCCGGCCGGAACCGCAAGCTCCGCAGCAACCGGCGGCACTTCTTCCTTCCGATTTATTTGCCGAAGCGAAAAATCATCTGGACAAAGGCGCCTACGAGCCGGCCGCTACCGGATTTAAACTGTATCTTTCTAAATACCCCGAAGCGGAAAATGCCGACCAAGCCTATTTGTTTATGGGGGATGCGTACAGTGCGTTAGCAAATCATAAAAGTGCGGCTGTAGCGTATGCCAAGCTTTTGCAACAATTTCCAAAAAGCAAGCTGGTTCCCGCGGCCCGGCTTAAATATGCCCGCAACATTTTGCCGCTGGGTAAAACCGACGAGGCCAAACGGTATTTCAATTCTATCGTGCGGGAATTTGCCTCTTCGCCGGAAGCTAAACAAGCCAAAGCGGAATTAGCGAAATTAAAATAATCTTGCAGGAGATTTCATGAAAAAAATAGTTTCTTTAGCGGCGTTAGCTGCGGTAGGGTTGTTTGTTTTTGTGCCCGTTTGGGGAGCGCCTAAAACAGACGTATACATTGGTATTACTTCGGTGGGGGACAAGCATTTACCCGCTATTGGTATGCCGGAGTTTAAAGCCGGCGCCGATAGCAAAGACGCTGCCAATTTAGTGCGCGACGTGTTGCGCAGCGATTTGTTGTTTGCCCGTTATTTTGATGTAAAGGAAGACGGCCCCGATTTTAATTCTAAAAAACTCAGCCAAACATTGACGGGTTGGGCCAAAGCCAAAGCCAGCTATTTGTTGGCGGGGGATATCGTTTACGAAGATCCGTATTACACAATTAAAATTTATGTGTATGACTTATCTACCCGCACGCCTGTTTTTTCCAAGGCTTTTAAGGGTACTCAAAACAGCTTGCGCCGCTTATCGCATATCGCGTCGGATCAAATTACTTCCGCGCTGACCGGTAAACGCGGTATTGCCGATACGAAAATTGCTTTCTCTAATAATGCTACCAAACACAAAGAAATTTATATGGTAGATTACGACGGGGAAAATTTGCAAAAACTCACCAGCGACCGCAGCATTGCTTTACTGCCTCGTTGGTCTAAAGACGGGCGGATTTTCTATACCACGTATAAATACCGCAACCCGGATATTTTTGCCATTGATTTAAAAGCCGGTAAAATTGCCCCGGTGGTTATCCGCGGGGGGCTTTCCTTAATCGGGGGTGTGTCGCCTGATGGAAAAGCCCTTGTATTTACCAGCTCGGGCGGTTCTAATCCCAGCATTTATATTTATAATTTGGAAACGCATACCAAGCAGCGTATTACCAATAAAACTTCGGTGGACGGTTCGCCGTCTTATTCGCCGGACGGAAAGTATATTACGTTTGTGTCTAACCGGGCCGGAAATCCGCAGATTTATGTGATGGAGCTGGCCACCGGACAAACGCGGGCGTTAACCAAAAACTTTAACTGGTCCGATACGCCGCAGTGGTCGCCTACCGGGGAGTGGATTGTATTTTCCGGCCGGGAAGAGCCGTATCATCCGATGGATATTTTCTTGGTGGATTTGACCGGTACGCAGCTGCGCCGTTTAACCACGGATGCCGGTTCTAACGAGGACCCGACTTGGTCGCCCGATGGCCGCTTTATTGCGTTTACTACCACGCGTAACGGTCAACGGCAACTGTATTTGATGGATATGGACGGCAGTGCCCCGCACTTACTGGCCGACTTGCCGGGCGATTCGTTTACTCCGCACTGGAGTTTTTAGCAAAAATAATCGTGTTTACAAAGCGTGCGCTCTTTCGTTAGAAAGGGCGCATACTTTTTGTAACACGAAACCTCTAACATAGCTGAGGGCTTAGTGTTGTAATCAAAAACACCCCGGGTTATATGCCCGGGGTGCTTTTGCCTTCTACCCAAATTACTCACAAACCGGCAGGCCCATATTAGCACAGCTGTTTTCTTCGTTTTCTTCGCAGCAAACTTCGTCACTGCCACGAGGCAAAAATAAAGAAATCCCTGTGCCGGCTCCTACCAAGGCGCGGTATCCGTCGGCGTGGCGGAAATAACGGGTCCCGTCCGGGGTCGGCGTAGGCGGGGCTTTTTGAGTTTGGGCCAGTTCTTGTAATTGTACGGCGGCCTCTTGTACGGCAAGCGCGCCCTCTTGAGTAGCGGCATTTTGTATTATGCCGATAATAAAAAGCGTACTTAATACAACACACCAAACAGCTAACCAAACGGGGTGGTTGGGCGAATCGGGCAGTTCATCCCCGGGTTGAAAAGCGTGATCCACTACGTAGGTTTGGGCAATCATATCGTGTAAGGCGCGTTTGCGATGGGTGCATCCGGCCATCACAAAACCGATTTGTAACGTAAGTTGCGACAGAATACGGGCAAAAGCCCGGCCGGTGGCGCGGCCAAAACCCAACCGGTTACCTTGCTGGTCAATCACTTTAATTTTTAATAATCTTTTCCCCAAGGTGGCTTGTTTGCTGCCGCTTTCAAAGAGGGCAAAGTACAGCCAATAAGTTATAAGAAAAATTCCTTGATACAGCAGAAATAACAATACATATATCCCTACAATCGCGAATTGTTTTTCTTGCGGATCGTCAAACATACTTAATGCGTTTGCCAGCAAAAACCACAGAAAAAGACAAATCACAAGAGGCGGAATGCTTACGAAGAAAGCGTCTATCGTAAAGGCAGCCGCCCGTCTGAAAAATCCTGCATAAGGGGCCTGTGTGTTCATAAGATTCTCCTTGTTTTAATCTCTTAAGTCACCCGCTTTACGCCAAGGATACCAATAAGTATCTTCAGGTAAAGGGGCGTTGTTGCGGTCTTTATGACCGCATAAAACGGTAAAGCGCAAGGCAAACGATAAGTTATCGTTACGGCTGCGCACCGTAAAATCCAGCCGGGCATCGTGGAAGTCTCGGACCAAACGCGCCATTTTATTAAACCCGATCAAGCTGCCGCGAAAGAGCACCGCATCAATGCCTAAGTCCAACGTCCAAAGGCGGCTCTTAGGTCTAAGACCCCAGGTAGTGGTAACGGTATAGCGGTCCGCCTGGGTGGTATAAAGGGAACCGGGATCGGTATAATCGGCAAAATTATTTAAGCCTAGGCCGATAGACTGGCCTTTAATCAGGAAATTAGATTGGGCAATAAAGTTTATATTTTTTTTGGTTAAATCATATTGGTCTTGTATGAAGAAATTAACCGTTCCGCCCGGGGAATTATATCCCCATTCCGCTAAAAATGGCTCCACGCGCTCTTTGAGATGTTCCCAGCCGATTTCGCGTCCGTACCCGTTGGTTAAATCGTAAGTATAATCGGACAAATTAAACCCGGCTGCCAAGCGGACATACGTATTAAACGTAGGGCGATAATAATTTTTCAAATATAGCCGGTTGCGTTCAATGCCTTTATCTTCCGATAAATGGTCGGTGGTAATAGTGCCGGTGGAAAGCCGTTTGGTAAACTCATAACCGAAATCGGTTGAGCCTAAAAAAGAGTGCGTTTGCAAATTGAGGTCTGTGCCTATGCGGGCCACCCAGGCATCTTTTTTGTCGTAATTATCGTCGTTCAAGGTAACCGTTTGGTCATAAAAAACGCTGGGCATAAAAGTAAATTGACGTGATAAACGCAGCGATTTGGCTACCGTCCACCGGGCATGGGCTTGCGGTTTGTAGGGGCCTTCTTCGTTGGGGACTTGATTTTTATACTCCAGCGATGAGGTGTTATTAAAATCGGCTTCCAAACGGTGGGAAAGTTTGAGCCAAGGATCATTAAACGGAAGGAGGTTAAATTTAACTTCCGGCAATACACGTTTTTCGGCCATAAACTCTTTTTTGTCCCAGGCAAAGATTTCTTTTTCTTGATATGAAACGCGGAAGGTCGTCCGCCTGGTTTGGCGTGAAAGGGCCAAATCGGTTTGCTGATCCGGCATAAAAACATACGGGTTATTGCGGAAAAACGAATCGTTGAAATAAGGGTCCGATACTTTGCGAAATTGGGTTTGTAACTGATAAAGTGCCCCGGTGGAATTATTGAAATGGTCCGAAGAATCATACATTTCCCACCAATAGCCGCCTCGTAATCCCCAGCGTTTGGTGCTGGCCAGCGCTAAATCGTCAGCGGCTTTATCGTTGATATAATAATACTCGGCACTGCCACGTAAGACAGGGGAAGTAACGGCCGTTAGCCCGCCGCCTATCCCAAGGCCCGATTTTGTGTAATAATCCACATTTAAAATGGGTCTTAATCCCAATATGGGTTTAAAAACGGAAGAGGTCAGTATTCCAAAACCTACTTTGTTGCTTTGGGTGAAATCTACGTAGGTGGTCCAAGGTTTTTGCGAGTCCATAGACCGCCAAAAAACGGGTAAATAAAACACCGGAAAGCCGTCCAGTTTAAGGACCGCATTGGTGCCGAAGACTCTTTTTTGCGGAGAAAGGGATAGTTTGCCGACGGACAACGTGTAGTGCGGTTTTTCACAATCGCAACAGGTTACTTCCGCTTTGCGTAAAATCTTCTTTCCGTTTTTGGAGGAAATTTCTTTGGCACTTAATATCCGCAAGGGGGGGTATTCAGTGCTTAATCGTTCGGCCTTGAAATCTTTGGTAGCATAGTTGGCCCACAAATCTTCGGCGTGTAAAACGCCGCCTTGGCCGTCTTCTAACGTAACGGGTCCGACCGAGGTGAGCGTGGTATTAAGCTGGTCGTAGGAAATGTTTTCTCCGGTGACGGTGCGTTTTTTCCCGTCGGGTGTTTTTTGAATAAGCGTAACGTTTCCGGTTAAATTTACTTTTTTATCTTGCGGTTCAACCAGGGCGTGATCGGCCGTAAAATAGACAAACCCGTCATTGTCCGGCGCAGGCAAGGTACGCTCTTGCGCCGCCCAAAGCGCGGGACAAAACCCCAGTAATAATAAAGTTAACCAATTCTTTTGTTGCATAAGTTAGGAGAGTTTTTTGGCGTGGTGAATCGCGTAGAGCGCTGCGCCGATACCTCCCACATTGGGATTTTTAGAGACTAAGAGTTTTAACCGTTTAAACGGAGTTTTAATCTGTTGGTTTTCCAGAACGCGGATAAGCGCCGGCATAAAATACGGCGATGCACCCGATACGCCGCCGGCGAGTACCACGGTATCCACATCCAGGGTAAGCACCCAATTAGCAATGCCGATACCCAAATAATAGCCGGTATCTTCCCAAATTTTTAGAGCGGCCGGACAGCTTTTTTGTGCTGCTTGAAAGACAACTTCAATTTTAAAATCTTTTGTTTTGTGTACGAGTTTGGCCAGTTCGCTTTGCGGATGTTCTTTTACGGCCTCTAATACGCGCCGTTTGATGCCAATAGTTCCCACGAAGGCTTCCAAGCATCCGCGGGCTCCGCAGCCGCACAGCGGGGCGGTGGTTAGGTCGGCGATTTTGGTATGACCGATTTCTCCGGCAGAGCCGTTAGACCCTTGGTAAAGCTCTTGGTTGATAATCAAGCCGCCGCCAACGCCTGTGCCGAGTGTAACGACCAGCACATTGGTGCCTTGGCGGTGCAAATCGGTTTCATACACGCCCCAAGCGGCCAGGGTGGCGTCGTTAGCTACGCGGGGTAAAATGCCGGTTTTTTCATAAAGTTGTTTGGCAATGGGCCAATCGGTCGTATTAGCAAATTTTAAATTGGGGTTGTAACGCAAAATTCCGTTTTGATTGTCCACATCGCCCGGGGCACCGACGGCCACAGCTACCGGTTGCCCGGCATATTCTTTTTTAAGGTTGTTAATGAAGAGGGCCAACTTATCAATAAATTCTTCCGCTTTGGGGGTGCAAGCCGTTTCAATTCTGGACGTGCGTAAGATATCTCCTTTTTCGTTTAAGACGAAAAATTTAACAAACGTACCCCCGATATCAATTCCTATTCCAATCATTGTTTTATACCTCTATATTTGGGATGGGAGTGTTCATACACTTTTTTTAATTTTTCTACCGATACATGGGTATAAACCTGGGTGGCAGCCAAACTTTTGTGGCCCAGCATTTCTTGCAAACTGCGTAAATCGCATCCGTTGTTTAGCAGATGCGTGGCAAATGAATGACGCAAACTGTGCGGGGTTACCTTACGTACTAAATGAGCCGCAATCGCGGTATTTTTAAAAATATAGGCTAGGCCGTCTCCCGTAAGCGGTTGGCCGTTTTTATTTAAAAAAAGCGGATCTTGCGGCTGCGGGTTTTTACGGCAAGCCAAATAATCTTTCAAGGCGGCCAACGCAGCATCTGTTACCGGCACCAGGCGTTCTTTAGATCCTTTGCCCAATACTTTTACAATTCCGTTAAAAAAATCAACGTCGCTTATTTTAAGGCCCACAACTTCGCTGCGGCGCAGCCCGCTGGAATACATCAGTTCAAACAACGCCCGATCGCGGGGAGACATTTTGGTATGGGCCGCGGTAGCTAATAATTGTTCGGTTTCCGGTACGGTTAAAAATTTAGGAAGGATTTTTTGACGTTTGGGCGCGCAAAGAAGTTTAAACGGATTGCGCACGAGTTCCCCTTGCTCTAACAAGTAACCGGCAAAACTGCGCAGAGAAGCAATTTTGCGCAGCATGGTGTTGCGAGCCGGATTGTGTTGTGTTTGCAGGGCGGCTAAAAACGAGCGGATATTGGCTGAAGTAAAATAACGGATATCATTTTGCCCCCGGTTTTTAAAAAAAGCCAAAAATTCCTCTAAATCCGTCCGATAACTTTTTAGCGTTAAAGGAGAGAAATTTTTATTTTGCAAGTGAAGTAAAAATGCGTCTACCCATTCTTCCATGGGCCGTCTCCGTTAATTCTTTTTTTGTTTGGCTTCGTGTGCGGCTTTGATTTGGGCAATTTCTTCGGGTGTAACCGTTACAATGGTTTTGCACTTGGGGTAGCCCGAACAGCCTAAAAACTCCCCGCGTTTGGAAGATCGTAACACAAACGGCTTGCCGCATTTTTCACATAAACGGTCGGTAACGATAGGGCCGGTAGAGGCGACTTTGTTTCCGTTGGCGTCTACGGAATAGGTGTTTTTACATTTCGGGTAGGCCGAACAGGCCATAAATTTTCCGCGCCGTCCGGTACGTATTACCATGGGGGCCCCACATTTATCGCATACTTCGTTTGTTTCTTGCGGGGCCACTTTTTCGCCGGTACTGGTTAAATTGATTTTACCTTTGCAGGTTTCGTCGCTACATACCAAATAGGCTCCAAAACGGCTGCGTTTTTGCAACATCATTTTGCCGCAGATAGGGCATTTTTCGTCGGTTTCTTTGGCGGCCGGACGTTGCATTCCTTTGTCGGCGGCGTCTAATTCGCGTTTGAAATTGACGTAAAAATCAGCCAACAATTTAACCCACTTTTGCGAGCCTTCGGCCACTTGGTCTAATTGCTCTTCCACGCCGGCGGTATACGATAAGTCCATAATTTCTTTGAAGAAATCTTTTAAACTATCCGTTACCGTAATACCCAAATCGGTGGCAACGAGCTTGCTTGTTTTGGGTTGGCGGACAATGTATTTGCGGTCCAAAATCGTTTTGATGGTAGGGGCATATGTAGACGGACGGCCGATACCGTGTTTTTCCAGCGTTTTAATTAAACTGGCTTCGTTGTAGCACGGGGGCGGTGTCGTTTTGTGCGCCTTGGTGTTAATATCCAACAAGGTAAGGGTATCGCCTTCTGCTAAGATGGGTAATAAGGCGCTGTTGCTTTCCTCATTGTTTTCTTCTTCCTCTTGGTCTTTATAAATGGATAAATAACCGGGGAACTTAACCGTGCGTCCGTTGGCGCGTAACAGACACGTTTTTTCGTCTCCGGCGGCGATATCAATGGCGACCGTATTAAATACGGCATCTGCCATTTGGCTGGCTACAAACCGGAGCCAAATAAGCTCATAGAGTTTATATTGGTCGGATGTTAAAAACGGTTTTAAGTTTTGCGGCGTGCGGCGCACATCCGTCGGGTGAATAGCTTCGTGCGCTTCTTGCGCGCCCATTACTTTACTTTTATAAACGGGTTGCTTGGCAGGCACAAATTGCGGGCCGTATTTCTCGCCGATAAATTTTTTCGTTTGTTCTTGCAAGAGCTTAGACACGTTAAACGAGTCGGTACGCATATAGGTAATTAAACCGATGGTTTGCCCGTCCACTTCAATACCTTCATAAAGGGATTGCGCCGTCATCATGGTTTTTTGGGAAGAAAACCCAAGTTTATTATACGCGTCCTGCTGCATGGAGCTGGTAATAAAAGGGGGTTTGGGTTTTTGTTTGACTTCCTTTTTTTCTACTTTAACAACCGTGTTAGGCCCTTTGCGAAGCACTTCGGAAAGTGGCGCTAGTTTTGCTTCGTTATCAAAGATAGTATTTTTAACTTTATAATCTTCGGCGAATAAGTGATAAGTGGTGGTTTGTTCTACATTTTTGCCTTGCCACTTAGTAACGCGCGCCCAAAATTTGGGAGCGGTGTTCGGTTTTTCAAACTGGGCGCCGATGGTCCAATAGTCTTGTTCTTTAAAATCGGCAATTTCTTTGGCGCGTTCGGCCAGTAAGCGCACGGCCACCGATTGCACCCGTCCGGCCGATAAGCCGGAAGTGATTTTTTTCCACAAGAGCGGGGACAATTTGTACCCCACAATGCGGTCTAAAATACGCCGTGCCTGTTGGGCATTGACGAGGTTTTCATCAATTTTGCGTGCGTGTGAAAAGGAATCTTTAATGGCAGCGGGGGTAATTTCGTGGAAGAAAATACGTTGGTATCTTTCTTTGGGAAGTTTGAGTAGTTCCACCAAGTGCCACGCGATGGCTTCTCCCTCGCGGTCAGGGTCGGTAGCGAGGTAAATTTCCGGAGCGGCTTTGGCTAAGGTGCTTAGCTCCTTAAACATTTTTTTGGCACGGTCCACCGGTTCGTAGGTAGGGGTAAAATCGTGCTCAATATCTACGCCGATATCTTTAGAAGGCAAATCGCGCACGTGCCCGAAGGAACTGCGCACGATAAAATCACTGCCTAAAATTTTGCTAATCGTTTTATGTTTGGTGGGAGACTCTACAATGACGAGTTTTTTACCTTTTATGTTGGTTGCCATAATTCACTTCCTTAATAAGTTAAAATTTACTCTTGCTATACAGCCCGTTTTCACAGGCTAAAAATCCTTGTACTTCCAATTCAAACAGTAGGCCGGCTACTTCGGGTACGTCGGCCTGCAAACCTTCGGCCACTTGGTCTAAACTGCAAGAGCCGGTGCCGATAATTTGCATCACTTGTTGTTGACGCTCGGACAAGGTTTCCTGCGGTTTATCCGGAGTTTGGGGGGTATGTTCAAAGAAACGTGCGTCCAACCCAAACCGGGACTGCTGTGGTATATAGTCTAGTATATCTGCGACGGAAGTTACAACCCCCGCCCCTTGCCGAATCAGCGAATTGGGGCCGCCGGACTGTGGGCTGTCTATCGGCCCGGGGACGGCCAAAACGTCTTTTCCCATTTCCAAAGCCAGTTTGGCGGTAATAAGCGCGCCTGATTTTACTTCGCCTTCTACGACGACCACCGGTTGCGACAGAGCCGCAATAATGCGGTTGCGGCGCGGAAAGTGAAACGCGTTGGGCGGGCTGTTAAAGGGAAGTTCGGATACAACGGCCCCGCCGTGTTCTAACAGGGCTTTTTCCAGCGCGCGGTTTTCGGCCGGATAACAACGCCCGATACCGGTGCCGATAACGGCTACGGTTGGTTTTTTAAGGCGTACACATGCAGCGTGAGCTTCACTGTCTATACCGCGGGCCAATCCGCTAATAATGGTTACGCCTGCGCTTGCCAATTCTTCGCCCAGTTTGCGGGTAACACGCCGGCCATACGGTGTGATTTTACGCGTACCTACTACGGCTACGCACGCGTGTTCATCGGGCGGTAATTTTCCCAACACGTAAATAGCCAAAGGAGCTTCTTTACAATTACGTAGTGATTGGGGATATTCGTTGTCCTCCGGTACGTAGATATGTCCGCCGAGTTTTTCCGTTTTATCCCACTCTTCTTGCGGGTTTACCGAAAAAGCGGCCTGTAATAATTTGGCGGCCGTATCGGGGTTTAAATTGGCTTCCTGCGATAAAGTTTTAGCGTCTTGGCGCAGAATTTCTTGCGCCGAGCCGAAGATTTCAATTAAACGCTCCAGCCAGTCGGCCCGCAAGTATAAAAATGCGTTTAATTGGATGCGCGCTAAGCGTTCTTCGGCAGAAATGTTCGCGTTCATACGTCGGCTACCCCCTTGCGGTCCAGCGGGCGGTATTGCATCACTTCCACCAAATGTTTGGTTTCAATGTGGGGGGTGCCTTCCAAATCGGCAATGGTGCGGGCGGTTTTTAAAATTTTATCTAAACTGCGCGCGCTTAAACCGAACTTACGCATAGCCGCTTCCAAAATAGCATCTGCTCCTGCGGGTAAAACGCAAAATTCTTTAAGTTGTTTGGCTGACATAAACGCGTTGGCGGTAGTTGTTGTCCCTTCAAAGCGGTTGCGTTGAATTTCGCGTGCTTTTAAAACGCGCTCGCGAATTTGGGCGGAGGTTTCCCCTTCGCTGTGTTTGTTCCAATCGGTATATTTGACCGGATTTAAATTGACGGTTAAATCTATGCGGTCTAATAAAGGCCCGGAAATGCGCGATTTGTAGCGGTTGATTTGCATGGGCGTGCAGGTACACGGTTTTAAAGGGTTACCCAAATTACCGCACGGGCACGGGTTCATGGCCGCTACGAGTGTGAAGCGTGCCGGATACGAAACCGTTTCTTTAGCGCGGGAAATAGTTACTTGTCCGTTTTCCAGCGGCTCGCGCAAGACTTCCAAAGACGAGCGGGAAAACTCGGCAAATTCATCTAAAAAGAGGACTCCGTTGTGGGCCAAAGATACTTCCCCCGGGCGCGGGTTGGAGCCGCCGCCGATTAACGCCACGTCGGAAATGGTGTGGTGCGGGTCGCGGAACGGACGCTGGGTTAAGAGTTTACTTTTACCCATTAAATTACAAATGGAATAAATTTTGGTAATTTCTAACGCTTCTTCTTGCGTGAGCGGCGGCAAAATGCCGGCAAAACGCTTGGCAAGCATACTTTTACCCGTACCGGGCAGACCAATCATCAGCACATTGTGCCCGCCGGCTGCGGCAATTTCAAGCGCCCGTTTAGCCAGCGCCTGTCCTTTAACGTCCGAAAAATCAAGCTCGGTTTGCGGGGAAGTTTCTTCTTGCGGGATAAAATTGATTTTAACGGCGTTTTCGTCCGTTTTTCCTTCCAAGTAATCTACCAGTTCGCGCAAAGTATGCGGCGTAATAAACGGGGCGGAAGATACTTGCCCCTCCAATACATTTTGCGGCGGGATAATCGCCGTTTTGCCGAGCTTCTGGCACGAAATCAGCATAGGCAGTACGCCGGCACACGGGCGCAAAGAGCCGTCCAAAGCCAGTTCGCCTAACGCTAAAAAGCTTTTTAATTTCTCTTGGGCTGTGGCGGACAGTTGGTCGCTGGCGGCCAAGATGCCCAGTGCCATCGGTAAATCAAAATGCGTGCCGCTTTTGCGAAGTTCTGCCGGACTTAAATTTACGGTAATGCGCTTATTCGGAAAATCAAAACCGCTGTTTCGTACAGCGGCTACCACACGATCTTTACTTTCACGCACCTCTACATCCGGTAATCCCACCACTGCCAAGGTAGGCATACCGGGGGCGATGTCCACTTCCACGCGGACTTCAAACCCTTCTATGCCTTTGATGGCCCCGGTGCAGATATTGGCTAACATAGAAATTAGTTAAAACTTAACACGATGCTAGACGGCGTCGTCATAACTACCGTGAAGTTTACGTTATATTTGCGGATAATTTTGGCGGTCAATTCTTCCGAAGTAGATGTATTGGCCGAAATATCAAACTGGGCGCTTGAGTTAGCGTAACGTACTAAATTAAAATCTTCAATTTCACGAAGTTCCTTTAAGATGTCTTGTAATTGTTTTAGGCGCTCTATGGTTTTAACATCTTTGACGGTCAATTGAAATGTTTGGGCCGAGTTGATGGCGGCATTGATTGGTTCGGCCAGTTGCTTGGCGGCCGATTCGCACGCGGCAGAAATAGATTTTTGCGCGGCTATTTCCGCCAGCGGATCCAAGCCGCTTTGTTGTTGGGCCCCTTCCGCCACGACGGCATAATTGTTGGTGGAATAAACACGCAGATTGGCGCGTGCGCGGTATGATTTAAAAGGGGAAATGGTGTTGGTGGTGAGCGTTTCCAACGGGTTGGTAGCGGCCTCAGCCACGATAATAAAGCGTGCGCCTTCTCCACGGGCTTTATCAATAGCCGGGTTGGGGTTGTCAATGTTATTTTGGCTCAAATTATCCCCATTGATAAGTGAGAACGGTTGTGTCTTGAGGGCGCGGTAAATAGCTTGCTTGCAATCTTGCCGGAGGGAAAGGTCCTCTCCAACGGTTTCCCGGGAAGCCACCAAAATAGTGGTTTTTTTGGTAAAAGCATCGGCTTCCGATTGCTTGATAATGTCCCCGATATCTTTGACGAGTACCATGGCTTTAATCTTAGTGTAAAAATCATTGCCCTTGCGATAAGATTTAACCACGTGGCTATGGCGGATAAAGCCGGCCGATTTGGATACGATTTTATCTTCTACAATTTGAGCTTGGTCTACCGTAGTTGCGGAAGAAATAAATACGCCGGCTACTTTTTCCACAGCAGCTTGTTGGGCGGCCAAAATACCGTCTTTTTTCATTTGGCGCAAATTGTTTTCGTCATACGGAACTAATGATTCTGCCGTCACATATTCCCCTTCCCCTTTAGGTCCGATGCGAAAGGCACGGCACGCGGTAAGTGTAAAAAGAGCTATTAAACAAATCAAAAATAATTTTTTCATTTTTTACCCTCCGGATCCAAGCCGGCTTTTTTAAGTTGTTCGCGCGATAAACGCATAATAACCGTGCAGCCGCCGTCCTCTAAATAATCGGTGGACACGAGTTCCATTTGTTGGATAATGCCCGTAGAAGAAGAGTCAAGGGTGCTGCCTACAGAAATGGCGTCTACAACTTGTACATGGCTGTCTAGCCGAGTGCCGTACAGCACTTCGGTGGCGCGTTGGTAAGCATGGGCGATAGCGGCTTCGCGGCTCATGATGCGGCGTTGCGAGTCCGATGTGTGAGCCGGGTTGGCGGCTCCCAGGCCGCGTACCCACAAATAATCGCCGGTTAAAAGCGTATCGTTAAAAGACGGGGCAATTTTTCCTTCTTTAACAGCCGGTTTTAACGAGTGTGTGCAAGCGCACAAGACACTTAAACAAACGAGTACGACAGCCCATTTTTTCATAGTTACCTCAATAATTCAGAAATTACCTTTACGTACGTACTGGGTTGGCGCATCGTTTCGGTATTGATAATGCCGCAGCGGATGAGCATAATTTCCAGCATGTGTGTAAGGATATCATAGAAATTTTCCCGCACCGACGGTTCGCATACCGTTAGTGCCGGACCTAAAATTACCGCCCCGTGTAACTTTTTGTTGTCGCACAGGTTGGCAATTTTAAAAGCGGAAGAAATGATATTTTCCGTAGAGTAAGACGAACGTACGGCAATATCAAACCCGCCGCTGATACCCAGCTCTTTGGCGCGCTGCTCCAACGCGTAAACCATCCAGTTCATAGCGTTAGAGTTGTTACTGGGATAAAAGAATCCGATACGGCCCCACTCGCCGTTTCCTACGGTAGAAATGGAGGTAATGGAAGACGGATCTTTAGAAAGCAGTTCGCTGTTGGGATCTTCGCCGGTGGTAGCAAGCAACTTCTCAAATAAGGCGGCTTGGTTGCGTTGGTCTTCTGCCAAGTGCGGAGCCACCAAATTTTCCAACACTTTTAAGCGGCGAATACTGCGCATAATGGTACTGAGCGTAATATGCGCTCCGTCAAAGAATTGGCTGATTTGCTCATCGGTTAAATCAATGCCGTTGTTGGCAATCATACTGCGGATAATTTTAAGATGCGCGTTGCCCGTAGTGGTTTTGAGTTCGGAAATCCAACCGGAGTCTAATTTAAATTGGATGAGATTTTCCAACCGCCCCAAACTTTCCGGCGGATATTTAGAAGTAATAACAATCTGTTTTTGTTCTTTCAAAAACTTATTGAGCAGTTTAGAAAGATGCGCGCGGTTTTGTTCGTTAATAGCGAGCAAGTGGATATCGTCAATTAACAAAACTTTGACGCTTTCCATAAATTTCTCAAACTTCTCAATGTTGCCTTCCATTACATAGCGTTGTATGCCGCGAGAGAGGCGCACGCCGTTAGTCATGAAAATATTTTCCTGGCCGTATTTTTTGGAAAATCCATAAGCCATGGCGTTTAAGAAGTGTGTTTTACCCGTACCGGTAGTACCGTGGAAAACGAGCGGGTTGTATAAGCGGCCCGGGTTTTCTAATACGGAAATAGCTGTTGCGTGTGCAAACCGGTTGACGGAAAGCACAAAGTTTTCCAAGGTGTACGTGGGGAGTAGCGGAACTTCCAACGGCCAATTATGCTTTTTAAGCTCGGAAAGCGGCAACTCAATAGAATAATCAATCGTACGGGTTTTTTCTAATCCGGGTTGCGGGGCCTCGTTAGCGGATATCACCGGTTCCGGAGAAGGTTGTTCGGCCGGCATAGCAGGTTCTATCGGTTCGGGTTCGGCTTGCGGGGCAACCTCTTGAGGAACTACTTCCGGTACAACGGGAGCAGCAGGCGGCACGACGGCCGGCGGCTCTTGCTTGGCGGGTAACACTAGTTTGCGTTTGGCAGGAGCAGCCGGAGCGGTTGGCGCTTTGGGTTGCGGAGCCTGCGGCGGTTTGCGGCGTAAACGTAAAGTGGTTTTCCCGGCGGCAGATTCTTCTTCCGGCGCGGCCGGTACTTCCGGGGCCGGTACTTCCGGAGCCGGTGCTGGTTTTACGGCTTTTTTGCGCAAGGTCACTTTTTTAGCCGGCTTGTCTTGCGTAGGATTGGTTTGTTCGCTCGGAACTTTCGGCTCCCGATTAGCAGGTTGTACCGGTTGGACTGATTCGGTGCGGAACGATTTTTCATATTGCGTTCGCATCAATTCGGTACTTAAAGTGGTTTCAAAATTGAAAGTTCTTTCCAAATGATCGCTATCGTCTTCTTCTCCCCGGATGGCAATATCCGGTAGACCGTCTACGGAATTTTGCGTTTTATCCGGCACGGAAGTAGGCGGAATTGTATTTCCCAAGAAAGTTTCTTCCGGGATGGCGCCATGGCTATTTTCTTCCGGTTCGGAAGAAGATCCTTCCGGGCCGGTTTGTACGGAACGCACAGAGAAGTCCGCGGGTTTTTCGTTCCCGTTGTGCGGGTTGGAGGCCTCGGCCCCGTCGGAGTTTTCCATAAATCCCAAATCTTTTTGGGAGAGTTTGCTGGTTACAGCTTGCAAGTCTGCTAAATCCATAATTGTAGTCTGGTCCTTGATTTTTTGATCAAAAATATCAAAAGCTTTATCTATTTCGGCCACATCTTCGGCCAAGTTGTCTATTTTTTGGTCACGCTGCTTTTGGGAGTTTTTGGTTAGGGTTTTGTTTTCCAAATCCAAATACATATCGTATTTTGTTTCAGCGGATAAAATGTCCTCCAAAGGCATTTTGCCAAGCATGGTGTCTTCCATGTCTTTAATAAGCATATCCTGATCGCTTACCGGCATATCGGATTGAGCGGCCGGTTTCTCCGCGGATGTGTCTTGTGTAGAAGAAGCGGGTGCGTTAGGGGTAGGGGTTGGTGCAGTTGGTTTTTCTCGTAAAAAACTATCTTCCGGGTTTATATCCACTTGTGTAGGCGGTTTGGGCGCAGCGCCGGCCGGCGTATTAAATAAAGGGCTGCCTAACGAACCGCCGGGGACAAATTGGTTGACCTTATTGGCTTGTTCGGAGCCTTCTTGCATAGCGGTGCGGATTTTATCTAACGTCTCATCGGTGAGGTTTGCCGGTAAGGCAAAAGAGTATGTGAAGGGCGCTTGGGCCGGTTGCGGAGCTTGCACGTAACCGGCTAATTTTTTAGCAATTAAGCGTGCATCATTTTCCGTTCCGTCTATCATTAAAGTAAACGAACGACCGGTCCCTGCAGAATTGGCGCTAGAAATAATGTCCCAGTTGGTAATCATTTTCCCTCAACAATCGCAATGCCGCAACTGGCCCCGATACGGGTGGCTCCGGCAGCTGTCATGGAATCAAAATCGGCCCGGGTGCGAATCCCTCCGGAGGCTTTTACCTGCATGTGGGGCGGAATGGATTTACGCATCAAGGCTACATCCGTTGCGGTAGCCCCACCCCCTACAAACCCGGTAGAGGTTTTGACAAAATCGGCTTTTGCTTTGGCAGATAATTCACATGCCTTAATTTTTTCTTCCTCGGTTAATTGGGAAGTTTCAATAATTACTTTTAATACGTGGCCTTCGCAAGCTTTTCGGACGGCTTCTATATCGGATAAAACAATATCATATTGTTTGGCCCGCAGCGCACCGATATTGATAACCATATCAATTTCGTCCGCGCCGTTTTTGATAGCGTCGGTCGTTTCGTACGCTTTCACAGCTGTCGTGTTAGCCCCCAGGGGAAACCCAATTACCGTACATACTTTTACACCGGAGTTTTGCAGTTGCTCTTTGGCATAAGATACCCAAAACGGATTTATACATACACTGCAAAACCCGTATTGGCGGGCTTCGTCACACAAGCGTTTAATGTCCGCCTGTGTGGCTGCAGATTTTAAAAGAGTATGGTCAATCAGTTTAGCGGTATCCATAGTCCAGTAACCTTTAATTAAAATTAATAATGCGGGCAAATTTTTCCGCAATGAGCGATTGTCCACCCACCAGCGCACCGTCTACATCGGGTTGGGCCATGATTTCGTCCACGTTGGAATCTTTTACGCTGCCGCCGTATAAAATGCGGGTGCTTTGAGCAAAATTGTCCGAATAGGCTTTAGCTAAATACGCGCGGATAGCCGCGTGTACTTCTTGGGCTTGGGCGGGGGTAGCGGTTTTCCCGGTACCAATGGCCCATACCGGTTCGTAAGCAATTACAATACCTTTTAGTTGTTCTTCGGTAAAATTGGCTAAACCGTTTTTCAGTTGGCCTTCAATGACTTGCATGGTTTTATTTTCTTCGCGCTCTTGCAAAGTTTCCCCTACGCAGAAAATAACTTTAAGTCCGTGGCGCAAAGCAGCCGCTACTTTTTTATTTAAAATTTCGTCCGTGTCGCCAAACACGCTTCTGCGTTCACTGTGGCCGATAAGGGTAAGCGTAGCGCCGGCATCTTTGGCTTGAATGGGGGAAACCGCGCTGGTAAAGGCGCCTTTGTCTTCCCAATGTACGTCTTGGCAAGCTACCTGAATTTCGGTATCTTTTGTTAAACGGGTGACAATGTGTAAAGCAGTGTAAGACGGGGCAACAATAATTTCGGCTTTGTTTTTGTTCCCGGCCTGAGCAAGCGCGCTAACCAGTGCGGCGGCCTCGGCGATCGTATTGTGCATTTTCCAGTTTCCGGCAATGATAGGTGTTCTGTTGGTCATAAGTACCTCTACAAAATAATATCAAATAATTTTCCCGCACCAAGGGGGAATACTCCTATTAAATACTATCATAAAGCGAGCAAAATGAAAAGTCCCTTTTCGGGATTAGCCTGGTTTCCGGCGGTCAACCGGTATTTATGTGAACGGGAGCGGCTGCTAAAATGCTATAATTTACTATATGATAGACAGAATTAAACGCTTGGAAACCCTTTTGTTAGAGGAAATCAATACCCTTATTACCCGCAAGGCCGCCAACGGTGACTTAGGTGGTTTTGTTACCATTACTGCCGTGCATGTATCTAAAGATTTAACAACGGCGAAGGTCTATTTCTCGGTGTTTGGTTCGCCGGAGGACCGCCAAAAAACGCAAGAAGCACTTAGCTTACTGCGCAAAGAAATCGGCGCACAACTGCGCGGGCGGCTTCATTTAAAACGAATCCCTTCGTTTACGTTTGAATATGATGATACGCCGGAGAAAGCTTCCCGCGTAGAAGCTATTTTTCAAGTCATTGAAAAGGAACACGAACATGACAAATAGAGAAGACAGTTTCCAAGCTATTTGGAAGGCCATCCGTGCGGGAAAAAAGTTTTTTATTGCCGGGCACTTAAACCCGGACGGTGATTCATTGGGTTGCACATTAGCGATGACCTCTTTATTAGAGCGGCTGGGCAAAACCGTGTATGCGTATGCGGCTCCGGCTATCGGTAACGATTTAAAATTTCTGCCCGGCCTGGATAAAGTGCATGTGGGGGAACTTCCTCAAAAACCTGATTTTGATACTATTATTCTGTTGGAATGTTCCGATAGAAAACGCGGCGGTGATTTGGATTATATTTTAGACGCGGCCAAGACGTTGGTCAACATAGACCATCACTTGGTCAGCGACGCATACGGCCACGTTAATCATATTGATTCCGGGGCTTCTTCTACGGCGGAAATTATTTTCCAGTTATATGAGGCGTGCGAAGAAGGCATCTTGCCTACTCCCGAAGAGGCCACTTGTTTATATACCGGGGTGGTAACCGATACGGGGCGTTTTGTTCATACCAATACCACCGCCGAGGCACTACGCGTAGCGTCGGCGTTAGTGGCGCTGGGGGCGGATGTTCAAAAAATCAACCAGGTAATTTACTTTACTAAATCGTATATTGAACTAAAATTATTGGGCCGGGCTTTGGAAAAAATGGAAATGCGCTTTGACAATAAATATAGCGAAATCATTTTAACCAAACGTGATTTTGAAACCTTTGGCGCAACGCCTTCCCAAACGCAAGGGATTGTCAGCCAACCGACGATGATTCCCGGCGTGGAAATTTCCGCGCTTATAAAAGAAGAACCGGATAAAGTGTCCGTCAATTTACGCTCCCGCGGGCGGGCGGATGTCAGCCGTATAGCCCAACAATTTGGCGGCGGCGGCCACGCGCGTGCCGCCGGATGCAAAATAACGGGTAAAACCATTACGGAAGTTGCCGACGCCCTGGCCGAAGTGGTGCAAGATGTGGTCAAACAACTCGGCTGAAATAACGCCCGGCGGGCTGCTACTTATTGATAAGCCGAAAGATTTTTCTTCGCACGACATCGTGGCGATTGCCCGTCGCGCACTCAAAATAAAAAAAATCGGCCATAGCGGTACGCTGGACCCGATGGCTACCGGGCTACTTATTTTGCTGGTCGGGCGCGAAGCCACCAAACAGCAAGACCGGTTTTTAAAGTTATCCAAAACATATTCGGCTACGTTAACCTTGGGCCAAGAGACGGATTCCTGGGATGCCTGCGGTCGCATTACTGCCGAAGTACCGGTGCCGGAACTGACACAAAAGACCGTAGAGCAGGCGGCAAAAAAACTTTCCGGCGAAATAGAACAGCCGATTCCGTTTTTTAGTGCTAAAAAAGTACAAGGCTGGCCGATGTATTCGCTGGCGCGGCAGGGCCAAACGATTGCGCGTAAATATAGTAAGATAACGGTAGCGTGGACGCATATTTGTTTGCGCGCGCCGGATACGATAGATTTTACGGTGCATTGCTCGTGCGGTACATACGTGCGGGCCCTTGGATATTTACTCGCGCGGCAGTTAGGCACGGTAGGGCATTTAACTATGCTTAGGCGGCTAAGTATCGGGGAATATAAAGTGGATAATGCTTTTGACGGGGTTAAACTAAAACAAACACCGGCTGAGCAACTCTACGAAAGGATTGTGGCGGTATGATAAAAACGAAAAAAAATTTTATTACCATTGGCACATTTGACGGCGTACATACCGGACACCGGTTTCTGCTCAGTCAACTGGAAATAGACGCCGCCCGCCACCGGCTAAAACCGTTGGCACTTTATTTCCCGTTGCCGCCCAAAACACTTCTCGGGCCCAAACCGGAAATGACGGTGCTAACTTTGCCCGGAGAAAAAAGCCGGCTTCTTCGTAGCTTGGGTACGCCGGCCCGAATGCTTGATTTTGCCGCGTGCCGCAATATGACGGCGGAACAATTTTTTAATGAGGTCTTACTCAAAAAATATCACATGGGCGGGTTAATTGTAGGGGCCGATTTTGCGTTGGGGAAAGACCGCCACGCCGGAGCCGAGTGGTTAAAAGAACAGTGCCAAGCATTAAATATTCCCTTTGATACGGTGCGGTTTTATAAAACCGGTACGCAAAAAATTTCCTCTTCACTTATCCGCAAAATTTTGGCCTCCGGCGATATTGAACGTGCTAACATGCTTTTGGGCCGCCCCTACGAACTGACCGGAAAAGTGGTAAAAGGCCAGCAATTAGGGCGCAAGTTGGGATTTCCGACGGCTAACTTAAACCCCGGTATTTATAAAATTTTGCCGCACGGCGTGTTTGCCGTAAAGGTGCGTGTGGGCAAAGAACTGTATAACGGATTTTGTAATATCGGTTTTCGCCCGACGGTAAACACAATTTCGGACAAGTTGCCGCTCGTAGAAGTGCATATCTTCGGGTTTGATAAAGATATTTACGGACGAAACATTACCGTTTGGTTTGCCCGTAAACTGCGCGACGAAAGAAAGTTTAATACGCTTGATGAGCTCGTCGCCCGCCTTAAAAAAGACCGTACCGAAGCTAAACGCGTTATGCGTCGTTTCTTGTTTTAATGTAAGTTTCCCGTAAAAAACGCCTCTTAATTAAGAGGCGTTTTTGTGAGTAAATGGGTTGTATATTATTTGAAAGACTCATCAACGCTGTCGTAAAATAAGCGCGGTTGAATTTCTGCCCAATCTTGCGGGCGGTTTTCCAAAACGGTTTGTTTGATAAATTCCAAGTCCGCTTTGGTTAAACGGTACCATGTATCGGATTTTTTCCCACACCAAACTCTTGCTCCGTCGGCACACGTTTTATAGTCCATCAGGCCGTTGTTGTATCCGATTAAATACTCATCTCCCGATTCAATGGACAAAAACGCCGGGTCGGAAGCCGTACCGGATAGATCATAAAAACTTTCATCTAACAGGAACAGATTGCCGGAGCCTTGCATAGACTCTTCCAAGAAATCGCGCTCGCGCACGGCATTTAATCCCAAGCGAGCCGTATTGATTTGTAACGAGCCGCGGGCATTCCACAACGAGAATAATTTGTCTTTAGAGGACATCGCCAATACTTTTACAAAAGGAGCCGTGTATTCCGCTTTTTTTTGCCAAAGCAGCATGACGTTGTTGTTATATTCAATTTTCATGCCTTTTTGGTCGGAGCCATAGGGGAAAAGCTCGTGCTCTACGACTTCTTGCTTATTGCTGGTTAGCCACATATCGGCTTCTTTGTCGCTAACGCCCATCGGCGCCGCGCACCGGCCCGATAAGATTAACCAATTCGGGTGTAAAGCATACGCTTTACAACCTAAATCGTACCGGTGGGAAAGGTATTCCTTTTCCTGTGTGCCGGCAAAAGAATATTCAATGACTTCTCTTACCCGAAATTCAATGGTTTTGTTTTGTTCTATGGAGCCAACACTGGAGTTGAGCATTTTATCCAATACGGCGCGGTCTACTTGGTAAGCGATTTGTTTTTGAGCCGCGGTATCTTGTTGGTTTATGTTGTATATATTTTTCTTCCATTGGGCATAGGCGCTGTTTGCTACCAACGCACATAAGCCGATTACTGCTAACATCTTTTTCATACGTTCTTTCTCCTTATTTTTTATATTTAGAAATTATTTATTGGTTTTGCGTTTCGTTAAAGTGTGACTCGTCCGCAATTTGCGGGCTAATTTGCGCAAACGATTGTTTGGCCATATTACGGCGCAAAAACTCTACCGTTCCGGCCGAGAAGAAGGCAAACCGATTGCCGGAACGAGGCGATTGTATATCGGGCTCGGTTACATTAAAACCGATTAAAAATTCTTGTTGGTCTTGTGTTACCCCGAAGACCGGGTCGCCCGTTTGTGCGTCTACCCATTTCCAATTTACCAAGAACACGCCTTCGGGCAAATTCACTTCCGACATTTGGGCCGCGTGAACCATCCGGCCTTCTTGACTGAAATAATAGCGGTGATTGACTAGCGGCTGCGGGAAAATATTTTTTAATTCTTGCGGATGTTTCGGCACAAATAAATTCGCTATAGGTAGCGGGCCGATTTGTTCTACCATGGGTTTATTGTGGTTTTCCCACCGGATCAGAATAACGCGGGCATCTCTATTGGTATAAATGGCTTCTTGGGGGATGGTAAAATGGGCGGGCTCCACCACCACGGACATAACCTCGCGGCTGATTACGTTTAATTCTCTTATGGCCGGGCCTTCCGGCTCGTTTACAAAACGCCAGACGGTTTTTTCCAGCCCCACGCACGCCATAGAGGCCAGTAAATACTGGTCGGCGATGCGCACCGCAGTACACGATTTTTCCAGCGTTTGAGGGGTTGCGTCGGGCGAGTCCAACAGTTCGCGCACTTTAAAAGTAACAGGCACTACGCTTTGTTCATGCGCGGTTTGTAAACTTGCATTTTCGGCAACGGCGGACAAAACAGCTTTTCTAACTGCTTGTGATAAATCGGGTGAAACCCCGTAAGCCCAGGATATTTGGGCTACGCATACGAGTAGTATAATTGTAATTTTTTTCATTTTCTTAAACCCTTCTCTATAAATGATATCGGTTTTGCCGCTTGTTCCACAAGAGACAAAAGGCCTAATTTGCATATAGGTCTTTTTATCCCGGCCAGCCGGCATTTATTGGTATATTAAAGCGCGGAACTGCGAGGTTTGGTTTAAGCCTTTAAACATCCAGCCCTTCTTATCTTCTTTATACAGCGACTCTATATCTTTAAAATTTCGTTTTAAAGCGTTGTCTAAATTGGCATATGCTTTGTTGCGGTCTTTCTTGCTTAGCCAATACCAACCGGCCAAATTGATATAAGGGGTCGGCGCGGAATTATCCAAGGAGATAGCCGTTTCCAAATCTTTTTTGGCACCGTCCCAATTTTTCAAATGTATCCGCACAAACCCGCGGTTGTTAAACGGTATTGCCCATTTGGGGTTGAGTTCTATTGCTTTTGTATAGTCGTCCTGTGCGTTGGCAAATTGTCCGAGTTCTTCGTATACAATGCCGCGCCGGTTATAAAAGAGCGCGTCGGGTTGTAGGGCCAATAGCGTAGTATAATCGGCCAAGGCAGCTTCTAAATCGCCCATTTCTTTAAACGCGTTGGCCCGGTAGCGATACGCCGCAGAGAAGGTGGTATCCCGGTTAATAGATTTACTAAAGCAGGAAACCGCCTCATCCAGTTCGTTGCGTCCAAAGAATATGCGTCCGCGCCAATAATGGCCGGGGGCACTGTCTGCCCGGGACGATTTATCCAGTAGCCGCAAGGCTTTATCGTACCGGTAGGCTCCGATGTAAGCGGGCATCATTTCCATAATCATTTTATCGTCGGCGGGCGGGCGACTTTGTTCGTAATCGGCAACGGCTTGTTCGTGTTTTCCCAAATGCAAGTAAACTTGTGCGCGGGCCCGATAAAAATTTTTATAAGACGGTTTTAATGAAATGGCTTCGTTTAAGTCCGCCAGTGCCAAGGACCAATGTTGCGTATCCATATAATCTAATGCACGGGCGTAGTAACGGAAAGCGTCTTTAGGGCGGAGTTTTATGGTGCGGGAATAGTCTTCCACGGCCTGCTTGTGTTTGCCCAAACGGCGGTACGCGTCTGCCCGGTAGTGGTAAGCATCTGCCAAATTGGGCGATTTCTCCACCGCTTGTGTTAAGAGTTTGATTTGGACTTGCGGGTCAGTTTCTGCCTTAGCTTTGGCCAGCAACGCCGTAGCGCGTTGGCCCCAAACGCTGGCCGCGCATATACATAAAAGTAACGTAAAACCTATCTTGCGCATATATTAAATTATAGTAAACTACCAACGAATTACCCAAATAATATTTAGTAACAAAAAGAGAAGTCCCATTAAGTAAAGCACCCCTAAAATAAGCGTAGTGAAAAGGCGCAAGTTGAGCAGTACCGCCCCGACGAGGGTGGCTTTCCCGGCGAAAATTTTACTTACTTTTACGGTGGTGCCGGCCAATTTTACGATGCGGGCCGTTAATACCGCGCGTACGGCCAACATCAACGCACCTAATCCTACAAAGGCAATCCAGCGAGGCATGGAACCTCGTTGGGCGGATTGAAAAACTTCTTTAACACTGCCGCGCACTAAAATTTTGGCTTGGTCCTTTGCTATACCTTCTTGTAAAGTATCTAAATGGGAAACCATTTTTTCTTGCACGCTATCTATGGTGTTGTCAATAAACTCATCCCACTCCACGCATGCTTGCCGCAACGCACACACGCCGGCGGTGAGTAACGCGTAACCTAAAAAGAAAATCCCATACCCGCTTAGAAAAAGTACCGCCAATATGTTTTTAAGTAGTTCCGGCAGCGCGGAGGGGTTCCATACAAATCGGTAAGCTAAAAAAGAGAGTAATATAAAAGCGGCCAAGCAGGCGGCCAGGTGCGGTAGAAATGTTTTTTGTAGGACGCTAATTAAGGTTCTTAGCCCTTGTTGCAAGGCCGAGAAAGCCGGCTTTTCCTGATTGGGGGCTGGGCTTAATTTAATGGGATGTACTACTTGATTAGGCTTAGTGTTCATGGCCAACGCAATGGCCGCAGCAACCGTTGCAAACATGCTTGGCAAGTTTATTTACGGAAGGGACCCGGTCAGACACTTTGACCATTTTGCCTAATTTTTTATCGTACACATACGTACCGGTAGCATTTTCGGACATAGTACTATTATAGCAATTCTACCGTTTACCCGTTTGGGATAGCGGGAGGTTACTCGGGGGTGGAAAGCATTTTTTGGGCTACCTGTCCGACAAAAGACAGCGGATTTCCCCGAACAATTTGGGTGAGTTGTTGGCGTGCCCGGTTGCGTTTACCTTGTTTTTGCCAGTTGAGGGCTTGTACCAACAAAGCCAGCGCATTGTTAGGGATAACCTTTAGTATCTGATTAGCCGTCTGCAAAGAATCATTGTATTGGCCGATTTCATAAAGCCATAACGCTTTGTAGGCCAGGAAATCTGTTCGCTTTGGGGCTAACATAATGGCCATATCCAGATCCGACAAGGCTTCTTTATTCATATTGAGCCCGCGCCGGGCCTCGGCGCTTAAGCGCCAGAAGTCGGGATTGGTACTATCTTGTTCCAAGGCTTGGGTAATGTGAATAAAGGCTTTTTCGTAATCGCGCTGGCGCAAAAACGTGCTGGCGTATAAAGCCCGGTAGTAGGGGGAAACTGTGGGCGTTAATGCAAAAAATTCATCATAAAAAGTACGTGCTTTTGAATAAAAACCTAAGTGTGTATAGTTGGCAGCTTGACCGGTTAGGGCTTGCGGGTTAAGCGGTTCTTGCGCTAAGGCACGTTCGTAGAGTTCTATAGAGCGGGCCGTTAAGCCGTTTTCTTGATACAAGCGTGCCGCTTCCAACAGCAAAGGAACATAATTAGGGTGAAATTCTAACCCTTCGGAATAGGCTTCCATAGCGCGGTCGGTTTGGCCTAATTTTTCATAGCTAAGCCCCAGTAATCGGTATGCACGGGCTTCGCGGCGGGATACATTTTTAATTTTATAGATATACTGGCTCAATTGGGTGATAGCTTGCTGATAATTCCCCGCATCATAAGCATCCCGCGCCTGAACATATTCGTGACGGTCTTTGTTGATAGAGAACGAGCAGCTGCTAAGCAGTATCCCCAAACAGGCAATAAAAAGACAATTACGGTTCCAATACATAAGGCCATGCAAACAGCAAAATAGATTGCTGTAACTCCTCCAAGTGTTGGTGGGCTTCTATGATACCCACTTCTCCGGCTTTATAAACTTGGTCTAATTCCAGGGTGCCTACATCCACGACCCGGTTAGTTAATACAAAATTAGCTTTTTGAGCCGCTTCTTCAATCATAGCGGCCCCGCGCACATCTCCGACCCGTATGAGATACGCCGCAATGGTTTGGGGCGTTTTGGAGAAGAAATCCGGCGGCGTAACGGAAGCAATAATATAATCAGCCCCCATTTTTTTGACCGATTCTACCGGTAAATAATCCACGACTGCCCCATCTACCAACTTGCGGTGGCGGTATTCCACGGGGGAAAATACGCCCGGCAAGTTCATGCTGGCGCGTACGGCAATGGCTAAAGGGCCCGAATTAAATACCACGCGTTCGCCGGTTTTTATGTCCATCGCCGCGCAAGAAAAAGGAATTGTTAAATCTTCAAATTTAATATCGCCGAGTTGTTCATGAAAAAAATTAACCAGGTTAGCCGAAGAGGGTAATTTTTTAGCAAAAAAGAATCGCCACAAGCCTACCACATTTAAATCGGGGGTAATGGTTTTCATGGTAAGGTGAGAACCGATTTCCCATAATTTTTCGGGGGGGAGTCCGCCGGCATATAAGGCACCGACCACCGCGCCCATAGAGGTGCCGGAAATCATATCCACCGGTACACCGGCATTAGAAAGAATTTCCAAGGTGCCTACGTGGGCAAACCCACGTACGCCGCCCGCGGAAAGTGCCAACCCGATTTTAGGACGTTTTTCGGCCGGACGTTTGATAAAATTTTGCCATAAAAAATCGCGTAAAATGTCGTCATCTGCTTGGGCAGATAACGCATAGACGTTTGTGATAGTGCACGCCACGAGCCCTAAAAGAGCAGCCAGGCGGCAGAGCAGTTGTCTCATTGTAAATCCTGGCCGACGGCCCAATCCAGTTTGGCTTTGGTAATTAAGTTTTGGCGCACGGCATCCAAATAATCTTGCGCGGTTTGTGTGTAAGCCAACAGTGCTTCTAACGCAGCGGCATTGCGGGCCGTACCTGTTTTTTCTACCAGGGAAGCCAGCTTATTAAATTGTGCTTGGCGGGCTAAGACTTCTTTTTGCCAAAAACGCATTTCACTAAAGCTGCGGGCTACTTCTACGCGGATTTTATCTTCCATATCGGCCCGGCGCAGAGAACTCTTTTTTTGTTCGGCTTTCTTTTGGGCAATTTGCGCCGAAAAATTGTAGGGTAGCGGTAAACGTACCGCCAAAGAAACTTGTTTGTTGGTATCTTCCAAGGTGTTAGTGCCGAGTTGTTCGTAAGAAGCATTTAAGATGACATCCGGGTAACGTTTGGAAAGAGCTAAATCCAAGGAGATGGTATCCAATTCCAAGGCATAAATGGCTGATTTAAGTTCCGGGCGATATTCCAACGCGCGTAAGTTAAGCTGGGGTAAATCCCAATCTATGTGCACGGGGGAGAAATTACCTGTAATGGAAAAATCGGAATTCAGCTCTTTATTTAAGCTTACCAGCATAGCCAACCGGGCTTGTGCTAACTGATTGACGGCGGCGTGATGCTTGTTTTGTAATTGGGCAAGCAAGCTTTGGGTGTGTATTTGGTTCCATGTATCACCGGCCGGAGCCAAATGGCCCGAGGATGCTTTTTGCCAAATTTTTTGTAAAAGAGTTTCGTATTGCTGTGCGTAGAGTAGATTATAAAAAGATTGCTTGATATCTAAAATAACGGCATTTTTAACGGCTTCGTAACGGCTTTGGGCTTGTTTTAAATTGGCGCGTGCAATTTTGAGCGTGTTGCGTATGCGTCCGCCGGAATAAAGGTATTGGGTCGCGGTTACACCAACGCCAAAGAATTGATCGCGTTTGTCGTTGATTTCCGGCCCCGGTAAAAAACGGTGGGCTACCGATTCGGAAAGAACCATCGGATAATCTAAATCATACAGTGTGGCAGTACCTTCTAATGCAAATTGCGGCAGAAAGAGAAACTTGGCCTCGTTGACTTTCTGTTCGGCAACGGTGATTTCTTGACGGGCGGTCAAAAATTCCGAATTATTTTCCAAGCCCAAACGGATGGCATTTTCCAGCGATAAATTATCGTTAATTAAGCTGGAGAATTTTAAACCATACTCCTTTTGGGCACAAAGCGGCGATAGGGCCCAAATCAGTACACCTAACAAGATAGATATTTTTTTCATCATGACTTAGTTGTTTTGTTTTTGTTAATTTCCGCTTCTACGCGGTCCATCATTGCATTAAAATCATCTTGTAATTCCATAAATTGGTCGCCCTGGCGTAAGTGCACCCGTTGGGAGAAATCTCCCTTGGATACAGCTTTGCAGACTTGTTCAAAGCGGTATACCGGCCCGGCCATTTTGTGTGATAAAAAGGCGGAAATAACCACCACGAAAAGTAAATAAATGGCAATCTTGTAGAAGAAACTGGCCGCAATCGGGATAAATTCGTCGTAAAGCGGTTGCATGAGCACCGGGTACGTATCAAATAAATCACTTAACGTAGCCGTTAATTCAAACGTCATAATAGCCAGCCCGCACAGTACGCTTAAAATAATAAGCACCATGTAGCGCAGTTGCAGACCTTTTTTAATAAAAATAGTGTTGCGCCGGGTGGAAGGTTGGGAAGGTGTGTTCATGGGTTCTCCTAAAAATTTGTTACATAGCGGATTTGCACGATACGTTCGCTTTCGCTGCCGCGGCCGATACGGCGTACGGCCCCGTCCAGTGCCAGCGAGGGGTGCAGGTAAAAACGCACGCCGGCGTTGGCGCGGGAGTCGCGGACGTTGCGGATGTTGTCCCACTCGCCAAACAGATTGATAGAGTCGGTTAGGCGGTAGAAGACGCCGGTAAAGCAGTAAATTTCGTCCCATTCAAAATCGGACATATTTACTCCGGCAGACGCCGTTAATCCGGGCACAATCACTTCGCGCGATAAAGTTACGTAGCCGCCTTTGCGGTTATCTAAAAACTTTTTAGTACGGGTGTAGTGACGGTTTTTATCGTATCCGTAACCGTAGCGCCGTCCGTCATAGCCGATAGCTACAGCGGGCATATATAAATTGCCGTCATAAACTTTCCACTTCGCTTGAAAATCGGGGTCTAATACCCGTACATGGTCGGACGAACCAATCAGTTCGTGTACGGCCAGCGAAATACCTAAGTTGATGCGCGGATAGACACCAAAATCAATGGTTTCCATAAAGGTCCCGTGGTCGTAAGCACGGCCTAAAAAGGAAGCCTCGTATCGGTCCAACACGTCGGCAGTGGGAACATCTAACACGGCGGTTTCCAAGCCGATGGGGTCTTCGGCTCCGGCGTATAGAGCAACCGGGAACAGTAAGCAAAACAGCAGCAACGAAAATTTATTTTTCATAAAAGCTCCTTTAATGTATAAATGTCCGTACATCTTTTATTTCCGGCACGACGATAAAACGCGCGTTGTGCGTGTAAACGCCTTCGCGTGCCGGGTTGAAGTCATGGGCGTCACGCGGAAAGGACATATCCACAATGCCTTTATTCAAGCGGGTGTTTCCGGTAACGATACCGACGTTCCACCGGTCGGTTTTTTCTTGATTAAACGGTTCTTTGGGGTTCCAGTAATTGCGTAACAGTACGGTACCGCGCGGCAGTTCTCCACCTCCCAGCGGTTCTGTTTTTACGATGACATGGGTGGTCCATACGGTTTTGCCCTTGCACGGGCCGTTTTCAAATTTGATTTTATAGCGCGGGTCGTTATTGGCCGGCCGTTTAAGTAACGTAGCTAAGGAGTATAGGGCGTTGGGTTGCTCTATATTTTCACACGCGGCAAAAACGTATTTACCTAAAAATTGCTCGTAATCTTCGGAATTACTGATGCGGTTGTAGGGGGACTTGCGGGAATGACAACCGGCCAGTAGGGCCAAGGTACAAAGTGTAAAGAGGATGATGCTTTTTTTCATAATAAAAACTCCTGCGTTTTAGTTACAAAACCACTCTACAAATTATACTCGTTTTTGGGGCGAAAATAAACCCGAAATATAAATTAGCCATAAAAAACCCCCGCTGGATGCGGGGGTTTTAAAAGTTTACGGTTTTGCCGGCGCGGATGCGCCGGGGGAATTCCCTATCATTTGTTTTACTTTGTCATCCACAGCTTTCGGCAGGACATTGTCCAGGACCTCTTTTTCGGAGTCTTGGTGGATAAGACTTTTTATTTCTTGTTGGACATTAATATTTGCCGCTAAATCTTCTACTAGCTGGCGTGATCGATACTCTATAGAATCCGCCCCATCCTCCGCTGTAGACAAAACGGTGTGCCCTTGCTTCCCGTAGAAGAAAGGTGTATCATAGCTATGCTTCTCTGCAAAAGGGACAGCATCACTCGCATTAGCAAAGTAAATTATATCTTCTGCGAGTTGATAGGAGTCGTTAAGCTGATTGGACTTGTCGGTCTTTTCTCTGAGTTGTTGAGCTAGTTGGGTCATATCTTTTTCGTTGTAAAGCAAGTAAGGTGGGACGGCTTTTTCGGCATCTTCCTTGATTTCGGACTTGCGCTTGTCGTCAGCTTGCGGCTCTTTGGCCAGTTGCGCGGCTATAAAATCTTGCTTGAGTTGCGCGAACTTGTTCAAAGGATCCCCTTTAAAATGTACGCCGGCTGCTTCAATGCCGTTTACCAAATTTTCTTTACTGGGGTCTTCGTTGGGTACGGCATCATTCACCACCCAAAAGCAGTTGCTGCTTGTGCAACCGCTTTTGTCTAGCATAAATTTATACATATCGTAGGTGGCTTTTTCCTGTTTATATGTTTCTTCCGCCTGTTTTTTATCTTCTTCGTTTTCAAATAACTCGCTGTTGTTTTGTGGCGGTTGGATTTTATCGGAGGATTCCTGATCGGCCACGCCTAAAATAGGAGTCAGATTAGTATTTAACTCAATACCTGTTAATTCTTTAAAAAGGGTCTTATTGCTCTTTGCTAAGTCATCAATTTTCTGAGAATTAGGGCCGCAAGTTATCGTTCCCGAGTCAGTTAATAAACCTTCCGTCATCCCATTCGTACAATTTACGGTTTCAGGCAGCACATCTGTGGGCTTATCGCCGCCGCTGCGGGTAAGCAAATCCTTGCGCATCCGGTCCTGTTTCAGTTGTGCATAAAAATCGGTTTTTTCTTGTATGATTTGTTCCCGGGCTTGTTGCTCTTGCGGAGTTTTGGGATTAGGGTATTTGGAATTAGCCACCCGTTCCGCAGCTTCGCGGGCCGTGCGGGGGGTGCTGAGCAAATCGGTTAATCGGGGCGGCTTAATGGTACCATTCTGACGATTCATTTTCCCTAGTTCTTCTTGCAAGCTTTTTGCTCTGGCAAGTTGTAAAGGATTTTTGGCATTGGCTTTGTTACCAAAACCATCGGTTTTTCCCATACCGCGGGCCGAAGCCGAGGCCAAAGCATCCCCTTGCAAGGCACCGGAGGCCGCAGCCGAATCGCCAAACCCAAAGAAGCGTTTAATGGGGTTAAATAAGCGTGCCAGTTTAGATTCGGGGACTTCTTCACGTTGGGCAGCGGACGAAGTGGGAGAGAAACGCGCCAAGCGTTCTTGTTTAACATAACGGTCGTAAGCATTTTCCTTCACGCTGATTTCGTGCATTCCGGCGTGAGATGTTTCCGGGGTACGTTGACGGACGAGTACCCATTCGCCGTCCTCGTTGTGCATAAAAAATTCGGCATTTGCTTCGTCAGGGTCTTGGCCCGGAGCCGGTTCAACGGCGGCGGCTTGAGACGGGGCAATTTCGTGCCCGGCCGCGTAGAGGGTATTGTCTGCTTCGTTAGCAAAAGCCCGGTTGGAGCCGTTTTGAGCCAAAGTTTCGTTTCGGACCGCGGCGGAATTTTGGGATCTTCCGGTAAAGAAACGCGCCAAGCGATTAACGATATTCGTCAGCGGATTGGAAGTAAAAATTTGCGGAGAAGACTTTTTTTGTCCTTCTTCGGTGGCATTTTGCGGCAAAGAAGGAGGTTCTAAAAACGGTAACATCAAAAATATGAATAAAGCAACGCCGGCGGTTAGCAATGCATATTTTGCAAATTTTTTCATAAAAACTCCTTTGACGGCGTCCCTGGAAAAAAGGGGCACCTTAAATATATTAAGAATAGTTTATTTGTTTTGGAGGTGTTTTTCAAGAGAAATTAAGCCCTAGGGCCAGGTAGGTCTTTAGACCCAGAACGATTAAACAGGCGTTTTAATATTTCCCATGATTTTTTAACGTGGCGCACAAAGGCATTTTCTGTCTCCTTGGGCGTGGCGGCCAAGAGCGCTTGTTGCTCCTCAGCCGATAACGGCAAGCGATACCCGGCGGCCGTTACTAATTGGCGCAGGTAATCGGACGGAACGGAAAAATTTAAGTTTTGGTTGTTTTCACCGGGATAACTGGCAAAAGCAACGGAAATAACTTTACCGTCCCGGTTAAAAACGGGACTGCCGCTGGAGCTGGGGGAAATCGGTGCGCTGATTTGGTGCCAAATGACGCCGTTGGCTTTGCGGCGTACTTGGCTGATCAGACCGGAAGAAACTGTGTTTTGCAACCGCCGCGGGTTGCCGATAACGGTAATGCTTTCGCCGGGTTGTACGCCGGCGGAAGAGGTAACTTCTACCGTAGGCAAATTTTGGGCCTCTATTTTAAGTAAAGCCAGGTCTACATTTTCCGCATTGGCAACAATTTTTGCCTCACCGGAAACCTTGCCGTCGTTAAATGTGATATTGATAAAAAGGGAGTGGTCGCTTACGTGGCGGCTGGTAGCAATAAGGCCGTCCGGCGTGAGCACAAAGCCCGTCCCGGTGAAAGTAGAGCCGTCATCTTTTAAAACATTGATAGCTACAACCGCCGGGGCGTTTTCCCGCACGATACGTATCCGTGAGGTTTCTGCCCACGCGGCTAACGCTAAATACACCAACGCTACGGCTACCATTAACTTCTTAAGCATACTCTGATTATATAATAATGTAAAGCAGATTGAAATAAACGCGGATAAATTGTAAACTAGTTAATGATAAGGAGTAAGTATTATGGAACAGTTTTACATGAGCCGTAAAAAATATGAAGCGCTTGTTAATGAGCTAAAGGATCTAAAAGATTTGAAAGCCCAACTATCTAATGAAATCGGAGAGGCGGCCGCACAAGGTGACTTAAAAGAAAATGCCGAGTACCACGCCGCAAAAGAAAAACAAGCCGAAACGTTAATTCGCATACAAGAATTGGAAACCCGCTTGCGCAATGCGCAAATTACGGACGATTTAAATGTGGATAAAACAAAAGCTCGTATCGGAGCGACGGTAACAATTAAAGATTTGGATGCAGATATAGAGTTTACCTATACGCTGGTGGGGTCTATGGAGTCCAACCCGGATAAAGGGTTGTTGTCTGTAAAATCTCCCTTGGCTAACGGCGTGCTGGGGCATGCGCAGGGAGACGAGTTTGAAGCGCAGCTTCCGCGCGGGCCGAAGAAATACAAATTGATTAAACTGGAATATAAATAATTACCGCTCCATAAAAAGCGGGGAGCAGATTTTTTTTCTGCTCCCCGCTTTTTGATATAGTAAGGTAAGTTATCTATTCCACAATTCACGAATAGCTTGGTATTCTCTTTCTAATTCCGGGATGCCGGCAGTGGCGTCCGGAAATTGCAATAACCAGGAAGTTCTGAAGTGCAAGTTTCTTTCCAAAAGGTCTTGTGTTTGCCGGGGGCCGTGGCCGTGTTCTTGGACAAAGATTTCCAAATCTTCACGCAATTGTTCCATTAAATACAAGCGGTTTTCCACTTCTGTTTTCATGGTAATTTCTCTTAAATTTCTAAGGGCTTCTTCCGTGGATGCATTGCGTAAGGAAAGCGCCTTGCGTTCCGCTTCAATCCCCGGGATTCTGTCTAAGCGGTTGGGGTGATCCAACAAAAACTCTACCGTAGGATTGGTTTCATTTAAGTGGAAATAATGGGTCAGCGATTCGCGGACGGTTGCAGGATCTTGAGAATTTCTAATCTTTTTAACAAAGGTGTTTCCCAACATATCCATTTCCCCTTCATCAGATACGGCTTTTAGGACGGCTTGATGCTGGGTAGGGAAATCTTTGGTTTGTTCTAAATTTTTTACCAATTCTTCGGCTCTTTTGATGCTTTGTTTAACCGAGTGGACGGTTTCTATAACCGTGGGAGTTGCGTAAGCGGACATAAATTTGGCAGTGTTGTTAGCGGCGATATTCGTCCGCTGCGCGCGGGCCATTTTAGAAATGTTAGTGCTAATTTCGCTGTGGAGAGATTTGACACCTTTGCCTAATTCTCCGGAAATAGCTCGGCTGAGATTGCCCGAAAGGGCGGATTTTATAAGTTTGCCGTCCCCCGGCCCCGGCATGATGGCTTGAGAAGGAATAAATCCCAAGCTGAGTAAAACGGCAAGACAAAAAAGCGATTTGATAGTAATGTGTTTGTTCATATTCTTAATTTAGCTCTTTTATGTGTCAGAAACAAGGGTCAAAAGACCTAGACGAACCTGGGCCCTTTGGGTAGAAAAAGCCCCGCGCTTTTTTGCGCGGGGCAAGCGGGTAAACGGAGAATTAATACTTACTCAGGACCGCTTCTTTGGATGCAGACGAATACACATTGTAATCTATTTGCTGGAAGATAGAATCTCTTTGTTCCAGGTCGTAAACGTAGGCCTCGTTAATGCGGTTGCCTTGAACTTGTTCGTAGAGTTCGTTAAAACGTTTGATGTGGTCCTTAGTGCGTTTGGTGGAATACTCTTTGGCGGTACCCGTTGTCATCAAGAACGCCCAGTCGGACGATTGCATCAGCACTAACTCGCGTGCCAGTTGGTTAAGTGCCCGGCGCAAAAGGCCGTCAGCGTTTGGAAATTTATTGGCCAATTCCATCATGCGCTCAGACGACTTAATGAGGTGGCGGTAGATCCAATCGTTGCCGCTGTTAAGCCATACATCGTGGTAGCCTTTATCGCCCCACGAGGACATAGACGGCTGCACCACTTGGTTTTGCGGATACATAGCCAAATACTCACTGGGCGTAATCAGCTTGATATCGTTTTGGTCGTAATAGATTTTCTTAAATAGGAACTCCAAGAATTCAATACCTTCATACCACCAGTGTCCGTACAATTCCGCGTCGTACATAGATACTACGAGCGGTTTGCGGTCAATAATGGTGCTTAAATATTCAATCTGTTTTTGGCGGTTGAACATAAAGTTCCCGGCGTGCTCAGCCGCTACTTCGCGGGCGGCGTACGGGTCATACGCTTGCTTTTGGTTGAGGGCCACCTTGCCGGTAATTTTATGGTATTTCATACCGATATTGCGGCGGACACCGTCGGAGTGCAAATACGGCTTGATGTAATCGTAATCTAAATCGTACCCTAAATCGCGGTAAAATTCGCGGTAGCGCGGATCGCCGGGGTAGCCGGACTCGGCACTCCACACTTGTTGGGCTGATTCCATATCACGCGCAAATGCGGCTAAGCCTGTTTGCGGGCAATTGACCGGTGCATAAATGCCGTATTTGGGCCGCGGCGTGCCGTGCAAAATGCCGTGGGCCTCGGTAAAGAAAAAGCGGATGCCTTCATCCCGTAAGAATTTATCGTCACCGGGGTTATAGGCGCACTCGGCCAGCCAAATACCGCGCGGGCTTTTGCCAAAACGGCTGCGGTAGTCATTAGCGGCGATTTTGATTTGGGCATTGACACTTTCTTTGTGCACCATCAGCGGCAAGTAGCCGTGTGTGGCGCAACAAGTAATAATTTCCAACTTACCCATGTCCTGAAATTTTTTGAACCCCTGCAATACATGCCGGTGATAACGGTTTTCAAATAAATCTTGGTAGCGGCGGAACTTATTAAAATACATCCGCGCGACGCCTTCAAACTCCGTACCTTGCGTGCGGTTGAGTTCCTTTTGCGACAGCTCCACCCGTTGATTGAGATAATGCGCAAAGCGGTCAATTAACAGCGGATCCTCCATCATATTGCACAGGGGGGGCGTAAGCGTCATGGTCAAGCGGAAATCAGTACCTTCTTCGGTTAAATTTTCAAAGACATTTAACAGCGGAATATATGTTTCCACCATGGCTTCGTAAAACCAATCTTCTTCCAAAAAGTCCGGGTATTCCGGGTGCTTAATGAAAGGCAAATGTGCGTGTAATACAAGTGCTAAATATCCTTTTTCTTGTCCCATAATTATTTTCCTTGTTCGCGAAGCGCCTTGATGTTAATGTGGCGGTGTTTATCGTTCTTGGCATTGCGGGCGTGTATCGGTAAATCTACCACACTGCCGGCCGGTAAATGTTGGCGGATAGAGAATTTGCCTTCCTTAAGTTCAATATCTTGTCCGTTAATAGACACAATGGCATTTTTGGAAGCCGAACCGTAAATAATAATTTCGCAATCGGCTTTGAGCCAAATGTCTTCGTCTTCCTGTACTTTATCTAAGTGTAAGGCAAAGGACGACCAGGAGCTTGGCGCGCCGGACGGGGTAAGCTCGGTCAGCTTCCAGCGTTGGCCGATTACCTGCATGCGTTCGCTGGCGCCCATGCCGATATAATCGGCTCCGGCCAGCTTTAAGAGTTTTTGGAAGTCTCCTTCCACAATCATCCACTTATCGTCAATGATGTCGGAAATTTTGCCGGGCGGCAACGATGTTACGTTGCTGCGCGAAACCAAGATAAATTGTCCGTCGGTTGTTAAATAACCCAAATCAGCCACGTAGCTGCGGCCGGACTGCGGTGCATTGATATACCAGCTGCGCGCTTCAAAAATAACCGGCATATCATAATAGCAAACGGAGTTCGTGCCGTTAAACATGGGCACGTCCGTTACGTCGTGTAAACGGATGATGGTGCGGGCGTTATTTAACGTATCTGCCCCATATTGCCCTCTTAAAAAATCTAACGTGCCGGAGGTAATTTCCCAAAACAGGAAGAGCCAAGCCGGGTCTTTAGGCAGTAAGTAGCTTTCCGTCCGGCCATATCCGGCCGGGATATCTGCTTCGGTCTGGGCGTCTTTTGCAATAGGTTTTACAAATACGCCCGAAGATAAACTTTTTTCCATAACACACCCCTTTTTATTTTCCTTTTGTATAGTTATTTATGCTTTCCTTTATTATAGCATTTTTAGAGTAGGCATATTGCCTTGACAAGGGGGGCTTGTCAACGGTTTTTAAGCGGATTACAACAAGATGAGTTTTAGGATAAACCCGGTAGTAAACGCCAACCCTAGGGTCAGGCCGACGATACGCAGGGTGTCTTTCCAGCCGTTTTCGCGTAACATAACAAAGAAGGTCGCCACGCAGGGTAAGTACATAGTCATAAATACGCAGGCAATGACCAGGGCTTGCGCGGACAGATTGAAAGGATTGAGCAGCGAAATGGCAATATCTTTACGCAAAAAACCTAAAATTAACAAAGAAGTGGTATCTGCCGGCAGTCCCAAAATATATTCCACCGGGTAGCGCGAGATTTTCGTAATCAGTTCCGTGATGCCGGACATTTGCATTAAATCTACAAACAGTACCCCGCATAGAATGAGCGGCAACGCATCTCCCAAATACTCCTTCATGCGCAGCCATAACTTGCGCCCCAATACGCGCAAATGCGGGATTTGCCAGGAGGGGATTTCCATAAACAACTCCGGGGTTTCGCCTTTCATTAACCGGTTGAGTATCGTGCCCGCGACAATACCATTTAGCACCAGGACCCCAAATACCATCAGCATATATTTCAGGCCGTAAGGGGATAAAATGGAAATAATCATAGCCGTTTGCGAGATGCACGGCGCTAACACCAGCACGAGCGCCAGTGCAATAATACGCTCGCGCCGCGTTTCCAGCACGCGCGCGCCCATGACGGCGGGTACCTTACACCCAAAACCCAGCATAATCGGGATAGCCCCGTAGCCGTGTAAGCCGATTTTATGTAAAATGCCGTCCAGCAAAATAGCCAGACGCGGTAAATATCCCAAATCGCCCAAAAAGCCAAACAGCGCATAAAAAGCAAGCACGTAGGGCATTACTTCCACAAGAGCAATGTGGAGCCCGTCCGTTAATACGCCAAAATATACATTACCGCCGTCTCCGGCCAGCAGCAGCCCCAACCCATTATTTCGCCACGGGCCTAAAAGGTGTTCTATGAAGGGAAGATAATAGTTTTCGTACAGCGGGTCCAATAAACTGATAATTCCCTCTCCGGTCCAACGCACTAAAAAGAACGAAAGAATGAGTACCGCCAGCGCAATGGGCAAGCCGGTCAGCGGGGCAGTCGCCCACGCTTGCAAATGTTCCCAAACAGAAGGGTGTTTGTGTTTTACTTGTTGGACTTTACCGATAATTTTACCGATAAGCTGCCATTTTTCCTCATCTGTTTCAGGGGGGGTAATGCCGGCGAGGTTGCCTTTTAAATTAGATACCTGCTGGGCCAGTTCGGCAAACCCTTCCCCGGTGGTTGCTACCACCGGAATAACGGGGATGCCCAATAATTTGGAGAGTTGTTTTACGTTAATTAAAATACCTTTGCGTTTGGCTTCATCAAATTTATTGAGTAAAAACACAACCGGTTTTTTTAAGGACAATAACTCAAGTAAAAAATAGAGGTTGCGCTCTAAGTGCGACGCATCTGCTACGCACACCACAAAATCATATTCTAATTCTTTAAACAATTTGTGCTTTTTCCCATCCATTTGCCAGTCTTCTTCCAAACGGTACAGACCGGGGATGTCAATAATGTCGTACGATTCGCCGTTAAAGTGGGTTTGCCCGTAGTTTAGACCGACCGTTGTGCCGGGGAAGTTGGAAGAAATTACACCAATCCCTGTCAAGCGGGAAAAGATCAAACTCTTGCCTACGTTGGGGTTTCCGGCTAAAAGGAACGTGTTTTTGCGAGAAGTGACGATGATTTTTTTGGCCGTTTCCCGCCCGATAGCTACGTCGGTTCCGGATACATTAACCAACACCGGGCTGCGCCCCTTCTGACGTGTAATAAACTGCCCACGCACTAGGCCCATAGCGGCTAATTTTTCGGTCATTTTGGCGTCGGCTTGAATTTCTTTGATCTGAGCGGTCTGCCCCGCTTTTAGTTGATAAAGCGAACGGGAATTGGTCTTTTCCATAAAAGTTAGTTTTTCCTTACTTTTATATTGTAGCATTACTAATCAATTTTAGGCAAGGGGTTTTTGTTAGCCGGCGGTGCAAAGTGGATAGGTTTTTGATATAATTTAAACATAGAAATCTACTTAATATAGGAGAACAGAATATGGCATATAAAGTCAATCCGGAAGTGTGTATTAACTGCGGTGCTTGCGAATCTGCCTGCCCCGTTACCGCCATCAGCGAAGTAAACGGCAAAAGAAACATTGATGCATCTAAATGTGTAGAGTGCGGCGCTTGCGCCGGCACCTGCCCGGTTAGCGCAATTGCTCTGTAAGCTTTGGTATTATAAACCAAGCGCTTTGAATATCCCTCGCTTATTGCGGGGGATATTTTTTGCTATACTATTTTAATCTCCTGTAAGCGGTTCTTTCCAACGCAAAAAAGTAGGCGTATTTGATTTCACGC
>JAGCMD010000029.1 GCA_017646765.1 Elusimicrobiaceae bacterium
CGTAAAGCAGGTGGAGTTTTAGTATATCGCTCACCCGGCGGATTTTGCTACAATACCCTTATGATAAAAAAGGTCATTATAGTTGTGCTTTCTGTTTCGGTTATATTATTGGGTCTTAGTTACCATCGGGCCTTTAAGCGTGAACAGGGCGAACAGCTGATTGCTCACGCATATTATGGAGATTTACTCAGCGTCAAAGAAGATGTGGAAAACGATGCCCCGTTGGAAACCGTTATCTATTTTAGCGACGAAGAACGTGATTATCACGGTGTTACATTTAATGCCTTGCACGCCGCTGCATCAAGCGGAAACGAGGATGTTATCAATTTTTTATTGGAAAATGATTTTAATATTGACGCCCAAACGCCCGACGGTTGGACGCCGCTTTTTATTGCGGCGCGTGACGGCCGGACGGAAGCAGCCAAACTGCTTGTTTTCCGCCAAGCCGATTTAAATATCCAAACAGACCTTGGTGCTACGGCGCTACTTATGGCTATTACGCAACCGTATCCCACCGAAGAGGAACGGTTGGACTTAGTGACCTATATGTTAAAGCGCGGGGCTGACCCGAACTTGCCTCCCGCAGAGGGTATTACGCCGCTTTATTATGCGGCAGTTACCCAAAAAATGCCGATTGTAGAAATTTTGCTTGAACATGGCGCGCAAGTAACGCCGGAACTTTACGAGAAAGTGGCCGCTTTTTTGGAGAAAGAAGAAACTCCTACCGCAAAAAAAATTCTCCGGCTCCTAAAAAAATAATCGCGCCGTAAAAACATAATAAATTATTATTTCCGGTACTCGCCTTGCGGCGCGGCAAAGCACGCGCACACAAACTCGTGCAACGCTGCGCCTTTCAATCCCTGCCGCGCATAAAGCAGTTTATGCGCTACTGGCCATTAAAAAACCCGCCACAAGGACGGGTTTTAAAATTGCCCAGTACAGGGATTGAACCTGTGACCTTTCCCATGTCAAGGGAACGCGCTACCGCTGCGCCAACTGGGCTTAAATCTAAAATCATTATACAAAATCTAGCACGATAATAAAAGTTTTCCGTCTCAAAGATTATGCTTTTGGGTTGTGTCTTGGCACTAAACTTTGTAGGGTGTTTATTTTGAATGGATTTGAACCAAGTTTAGCCATTTGAGACGTATTTTGGACACTTTTTGGACACTCTGTTTGCAACACACGCCCCACACACTACGTCAATAAAATTACACCCAGCCATGATATACTACAAAAACATAGGTCTTTTGCACCGCTTTGGAGGTGAATTTCAGCTACAGCCGATCACCATATGGTAAAGACTTAATGTAGTCTTCCATGAACTGCCAGTCTGGTTGACCATTTTTATTACTTGGAAGCCGAATAATTGTGTCATACACCCTGTCATTTTTTGGTTTACGTCCATAACCATATTTCTTTTTTTCCAGACTCATAACTGTAATTATAAACAGGGCATTATACTGATTTAACATTGGTGTGTATAGAACTTCCACGTCGTTTGACACAGCTATTGCATCCGGTTGATAAAAACAATCAAAACAATCTCCATTTGTAGATACTGTTATGCAATTCCCAGCAACAACATCTGCGTCAACAAAAGAAGCGATTCCATTATTGTTAGAGGTAGAAGACACGAATGGGATCATTCCTTCTATTTCCGGTATAGCACTAAAATGTTTGATAACTGTTTTTGGGAACACATCCCCGATTCTGAACTCTTTCCAATCAGCAATGTTTAGTTTAACTGCATTAGCATGTCTGTTTTTGGTTGTAAGTGGTTTATGATGCAAACTGCGAACGTATTGTTCCATAAATTGCCAATCGGGGACATATCCTTCGTCAGAATACATATGCATTTTATCAATAAATGGCTTTCCATCAGAAGAACGCCGAACCGGAAGTTTGATTATGCTTTTCTGCATGTTTTCCAGTGTCCACTTCCTTCCATATGAGAATTTATATTTCTCCGCTCTGATCACAGTAGCTATAAAAAGGCCGATAGGTTCATTAAATCCGTCATAACGTGAGTACAAAGCGTTAACATCATCTGTAGCCCAATACGGATCTTTTTGGTAAAAGGCTTCTCCTACCGACCCATTATAACTTAATGAAATGGTATTCCCTTCATGGATGGGTTGTTGAGCAATATGGTTGGCAATACCATTATTAGAGTCTATAGCCCCGATATAGTTATAAACCCCATCTTCCTGATCTTCTGATGTCAGACGTTTACCTTTCTTAATAATGAACAACTTGTTCAGTGAAAATTCCTTCCAATTAGTGGTATCAAGATTCATAAATCTTACCCTCCTTCACCAGATAAGCAAGGTAATTATTTAAGGTCTGTTGGAAATCGGCTTGACTGAGTTTGCTATAGTCAGTTTTCATATATGCTTCACACAACCATTCGTCATCACCGTTCACAGCTGCTGTGGCAGATAATCCATCAACGACTTTCTTATTCCTAAACAACGAAATCCAGTCTTTCTTGATCTGCTGCCATTTGGATTCGTTATGTTCATCAAATTGTTCAACTCTACCAATGTTCTTTTTCTTCTTAAATCCGTCTTCCTTGTAATAGCCAAAGAAAGTTTCATTCACGGTTCCATCGGGATTTACATGTGGTTTTCCCAGTGTAAATACCATACAGCAGGCAGATACAGAAGCTCCCGGATAAAATACTTCATTGGGTAATGTAAACACCGCTTCTAGCGTATTATCTTCAAGCATGGTAACTTTTTCGGCAGCGATAATACTGCTAGTACCGATTGCAGCAGAAACAGGAAGAAGCACACCTAGTTTTATTGTCTTAGGTTGTTCTCCTTTTTCTATACGTTTTCTATTCATATCTTTTACTACATCAGACAAATAGTGAATAAAAACCATGCCTTTGGTCGGATCTTCCTTACCATCCTTTGCTTTGCCCCAGTCCGATTTATAGCATTCGGGAATACTCTTTGGCTTTGCATTGTAGGGTGGGTTCATTAGAATAATATCCGGAGCTGCTTTTTGAATGAAGTCCTTGCAGTCAAAGCAACTATCAAAACGAATGTTGGAATTGCCATCGCCGTGAATTAACATGTTTGTAGTGGCTAGACCGTACGCCTTTTCTTCATTTTCAATACCGTAAATGTGTTTCTTTTTTACATCGTTACGTAGTTTCTTGGCTTCCGCTTCGGTTGTCTTCCGTCCACAATCGGCCAATTCTTGTACCATTGCTTGCACCAAAAACGAGCCACTACCGCACGTAACATCCATAACAACTTTTGTTCTGTCCACATTCGTTATTCGGCACATAAAATCGGTAATATGATCCGGGGTAAAGGCCTGATTCTTATCCGCTTTGCCTGTGTACTTGTTAAATGCAATAAAGAACAAATTAAGGATGTCTTGGCCTTCTGAGCTATCCGCATCAATGTATCTGTAGATCTTCATTAAAATAGTGTCTAGAATCGTTATCCATTCGGTGGTATTCAGGCGTTTAACCTTCTGATCATTTAATACATTTTTCTGAAGGAGTTCAATCTTCTTGGTTTTGTTTTCCGAACCGTCCAGCAAATCATTTAACACGCCTTCAATGGCTCCTCTGATTGCACTGCCATTCATAGATGACCACATGTCCTTTAGGTCATTTTCCAATGCTTCATCAATCTTGCCATTCGCTTTTCTGTTTACTAGATCTTTGATATACAAAAGAGTAGTTCCTACAAACTGACTGCGTTTACCTTCATCAATATCCATCTTGTGCAATAGTTCGTTTAGTTCATACGTATTCTTTAAGACCTTCTCCCGATCATTCATCCGACTAACAACAAAATACTTAGTGTAGTGCTCGGCAGAGTCAATTACCGTTTCCTCATTTAGTACGTGTTCATCATCTACGAAGGACTGCCACACTTTGATCTTATCGTTATTGGTATTAGCGAGGATGCAAATACATTTCTTCGTATTGTGTACAGCTCTTTCTTCTTCCAGATACTCACGAAGTTGCTTTTCATCTGCCTTTACAAAACGCTGCTTAGTTTCAACAAGGATCACAACATCTTCATATTGGAAACGAATGTCTAACTTAAAGTGGGAAACAGAATGTCCAAGCAATTTCTCCAGCTTGCCTTTGGCTCCGGCAGCTGCAACATAGCTATATTCTCCGGCCTCAATGTTAGAGGTTAAATACTGTTTACCGATTCGGTCAATAATTTCATGTCTATTCATGTTATTTCACCAATCCTTTACCGGATCTGCCGGAAGATTTTGTTCCCTTTGCTTCGTGCCATACTTTGTCAGTAATCCACTGACTAACATTCCGGTGGGACTGTTCGGCTAATTCCACCAGTTTTGCTGCCGTTTCTTGGTCTACTGATATGTTTCTTCTCACTCTCATACATTCGTTCCTTAACAGAAGTTTATACACACATTATAACTATATCGTGTGTATAAAATCAAATACTTCTGAATACACTACAGTGAAGGTTCTGTTTCCTTGTGGCAGCCCCCGCCGCGCATGCTAACGCATGCTTGGCGGTACGGCTTCGCCTGGCTGCCACAATAGGGGTGTTTAGATAGTCTGATTACTTATCAAATAAGACGAAGTGTGGTAACTCTAGTAGCTTGGTGTACCGGAACATCTCATAGTTGGCACGTCTTGCTTCTGGACTCAGTTTGTAGTGTTTCAGGTTACTCTTGGGGATGAACGGAAAGAATAGGATACGTTGTTTAGGCTTATTCTGCTCTTTCCACTTGAAATTAACAATTAAGGAGGGAGTTAAGAATCCTGCCTTTAACACCTTAGACATGATCTGCCATCCGGCCCCAAACACTTCACTTTTAGGTTTAGAGTTGTTTGTCTTAATCTGAGCACGAAAGGCACATGCTGTACATTGCACATCACACAATGGGTAATTAGTAGGTAACAACATAAGCTTTTTGCCACAATTAGGGCAAGCGATCAAATCCACGACTTCCTGTTCTCCAGCGTTGCCAGTCTGTTTGTTTGACATACAGTGATCTCCCTCTCTTATTTATGAGTATATCTTATCATATCCGAAATCGGATCCTACCACCTTTCTCACCTTCCTAAATCAATACATTTAAGTAGAGTTGTAATTACGGTCCTAAAATCCCCTGGGAATTGAAAGTTTTCACGTACTCGCTTCGTGCATAAGACACCTGGTTTATTAGGTGTTTTGAAAGGGGTTAATGGGTTTTTTTGAATCCAAGTTGGCGGATATTAGCGGAATTATCCTCCGGTTCACTACATAATACTCCACGCCAAATGCACTGTTTCAGACGGTATTACACCTAATTACACCCCAAATAGAACAGTTAGGTTTTATATAGAGGGGATTAAGCTACAAAAACCTCAGCAAGTAAAAATAGAACAGTTAGATTGAGTATAGAGCAGATAAAAGTGGTTAAAGCCACCAAAGCGAGCGAGTTATGATTAACACAGTTGGTTTGTTATTGCAACCATATACAGAGTTTGAGTTAAGCCCAAAAGCATGTGTAGAGGATATTGTAGATAACTGGAAATACTTACGCAGCCACGAAGCGTATTTTCCGTACTTGGAGCTGTTGCCGGATGAAACATTAAAGGTGGAATTCTGTCCGGCACGGATTTTACACTCTAACAACCTATACGAAATAAGGCCAAAAGACATACCTAAGATTCTGGTCAACTTAACTGCTTATTTGAAGAAAGCCTCTGTTTACACTTGTCCGGCAATCCTGTTATATGCCCATGTGTACCGTATTGATTATGCCAAAGTTTGTTACATCCCGTTTGATAGCCATATACTGTTACCGTACTTGCAGGAAATACATCAAGGCGGTCATTACAAGCAAGCGTTCACGTTTTACGCAGATGACGGACATATGGCAGCTAGTTCCCTAAAGCTACGAAAGGTGGCCTTCTACAATAAGTCAGCTGAAATCCTGCAGGATAAACGCAACACGGCTGATGTAAAGGACATATTAAACAATCTTCCTGGCACGTTTTATCGGTTTGAGTGTTCACTTAAAACAGCTAAAGAAATCAAACGCGAACTGGGACAGTGTCATATTAAACTGTCACAATGCTGCCTAAAAGAACTTGCTACACAAGGTGTTATTTACGCGGTACTAAACAAGAATTTAACGCGGACTATACAGCATTGGCACGTACCCGACAAAGATAAGGCTCGGGATAAAGTATGGGTTTGGCTCTGTAAGTATAAATACACCAAAGTCCGGTCTTTATTGCTGGACATGCTCTGTGCCTGTATCTGTGTGCGGATAGGAGTAGAAAGCGTACGACAATGCATAGAGAAGCATTTAGATAAACGCTGTGCGAGGGATTTTATGAAACGGTTTGAAAGCTTACAGCTAGAGGATGTTGATTGTCTGGCGGTCTTCAAAAAGCAAATGATGAAAAGTGTAGAAGCATTGAAACCAGTCAGCAAATACTATGTGTACGGTTTACGACGGAAAGAGAGGGTTAAAGATTTATGTCCTCGTCTTTTTGCCTCAGTACTACTAGCACTAATTGAGTTATTAATTTCAATGCCATTGTGGTAATTGAAAAGAGGAGTACAGTATGGAAAAACTAATGACTGTAGAAGAATTAGCAGAGTACCTACGAACCACACCGGGAACGGTCTATACTTGGAAAAGTATGGGTATTATTCCGTCAAAGTGTGTAAAGAAAATCGGACGCAAGTTGTTATTTATTGTCCGTGAAATAGAGGAGTGGGTAAATAGTCTGTAAAGTCAGTCAGAACTGCACAGAGGGCGACTTTGGCCCGGCAATTAGGCTCTAAATAGCCCTTTGTGCAGGTAGTAAAGTAGCCCTGTGTTATCCAGGAAGAAATTAGATGTGCAAATACGCTTCTAATGCCTTACGAATGAGCCATGAAATGCTACGTTCTTCCGTTTTAGAGCGTTTCTCAAGGGCTTGCACTATTTCCGGAGTAGCCACAAAGGCAATAGTTGGGTTTGTTTTCTTAGGTGTCTGTTTTTCCATGGCTATATTATAGCACATTGGGGTATTGAAAGACATAAATAACTATTGACTATTGATAGTTTATATATTATACTTATATATATTGGTACATATTGATAATTATAAATAAATTAAGAAGTAATACGCACATACGTTGAGAAGCAAAGCGAAGTAAAGAGCAGATAGGTGTGATATGAAGCATGTGAAGGAAATTGAAAAAGGCAAAGTGTATCTTATTGACTTCCGTGATAGTGAAGGTAAGCGGTGGCGTAAGAAAATACATGGCACAAAGAAATACGCTGTGGAAGTAGCTACACGCCTAATGAAAGAAAAAGAAGATGATGTTTTCTTTCCGGAACGTCGCACCTTAAAAGTAACGTATGGACAACTAGCAGATGCCTATTGGGAACTTCACGGGAAAGAACTTCCGGGGCGTTCGGCAAAGTCCATGTGGAAAATCTGCAAAGATAAATTTGGTAATGTTAAGATGAAAGATTTAACCAGTACAAAGTTACAGCAGTTCTATAATGAATTATTAACCAAAGGTGGAATCAAAAACAAGGGACTCAAAAGCAGTACATGTAACCGTTATTTTGCTGTGTTAGGAGCTGTTATAGAATATGGTATCAAGCATGACTTGTGGAACGGTAAAAACCCGTGCGTAGTAGTAACTAAGAAGCCGGAAGATAATAACCGTGAGGCATATTGGGGTAATGATAAATTAACACAATTGTTCCAGTATTGCAAAAACAAACAAGCTCAACAAATTGTACGGTTTGCCCTTCATTCCGGCATGAGAAGAAGGGAAATCTTTGACCTTGATTGGTCTAATGTGGATATGGTGTCAGGCGTCATCTATATTCTTCAATCCAAAACCCATCAGAAACGTATTGTGCCTATGTCCGAACATTTGAAGGCGTTACTGCAAGAAATAGGTCCTAAGACATCCGGCAAAGTATTTACTATGAAGGTAAGTACATTTGAAAGTGCGTTTAAGCGTGCTAAAGCCAAAGCCGGATTAAAAGGGCTAACATTCCATGACTTACGGCATACGTTTGCTACTACATTCCGGGTACATAACGGGTCTATGTCCAATTTACAAGGTATTTTAGGACACACTACGCCACGTATGACCAACCGCTATGCTCACTTTAGCCCGGAATACTTGAAAGAAGTTATTGCTTGTATGAATACGCCCCAAGGTAAAGCGTAATGCTTGCCAAAAGTCCATTTTAGGTACGATTTTATGCAGAAATGGACACTTTTTGGACACTTGCCCATTTTCAAGGCAGTTATCAGTGAGGTATAAAAAGGAAAATCCTCGTCGTAGAACGAGGACTAATAAGCGGTTAAAAACTGATTTTGCATGTCTCCATGTCAAGGGAACGCGCTACCGCTGCGCCAACTGGGCTTAAATCTATCTCTTACAACTCAAAATCGTTAAACTTCGCTACGGCTTTTCCCGTCGGCGCGTTCCCAAAAAGCGGGAACGTACTTTATGTTACAAGCGCTGCGCCAACTGGGCTTAAATCTAAAATCATTATACCATATTAGTTTTAAGAAGGCAAAAACAATCGGCGGGTGAGGAGGATGTTTGATCCTTCCGCATGGGTAATTTATAAGCCGTTTCCTTTTTGGCCGTTTTTTTATTGGTAAAATTTCCCTTGACTTATTTTTTTTTTTTGATTTAATGTTTTTGTAGGAAATCTAAACAAGGAGACATAAAATGAAGAATAATCGTTGTAAAAGAGCGTTTACGCTCATAGAATTACTTGTAGTAGTTTTAATCATTGGCATACTTGCCGCTATTGCCTTGCCGCAATATCAAAAAGCGGTGGAAAAAGCACGCGCCGCGGAAATGATAACCTTTGTGGGAAATGCTAAAAAAGCGGTGGCAATGTATCTGTTGCAAAACGGTGGTTTCCCAACGGGAGGGGTGAGTTTATTAAGGGAAGGACTGGCAGACCTGGATTTAACAAACGGTCTTACTTGCGCCAGTGATGAGTGCCACAGCAAATACTATAGTTATTGGATCTGGTGTTATTCAAATCGCTGTGAAATAGAAGCTCAACGAGTCGACAATGGCGATACTCATAGTAAGGGTCATATCGAAACAAGAGATGGTAAAACGTGGACGGATGAGACCTGGGCCTACGACAAAATCGGTCAAATTGCCTGCCGCGCACTGGCAGAACAGGGGAATAACAGTTCTTCTTGTGAGATAGAGTAAACCTGTTATTACGAAAATAAAATCCCCCGGGTTTTGACCCGGGGGTAATTTTTTGCTCTTACCGAATTTTATACTAAACCTTGTTCCAGCATGGCATCGGCCACTTTTTTGAAACCGGCGATATTCGCACCGGCCATATAGTTGCCTTTCATGCCATACATTTCAGCGGCTTGTAAGCAGCTGGCGTGTATGCTGTTCATAATGCGGCGCAAGTATTGGTCCACTTCTTCGCGTGTCCAATAAATACGCATGGAGTTTTGCGTCATCTCTAAGCCGGACACCGCCACGCCGCCGGCGTTAGAAGCTTTGCCGGGGGAGTACAAAATGCCCGCTGACTGGAACGCTTCAATCGCTTCGGGCGTGCAAGGCATATTAGAGCCTTCGCACACGCACTTGCAACCGTTTTTAAGAAGCGTCTTGGCGGCGGCGCCGTCAAGTTCGTTTTCGCACGCGGTCGGACAGGCAATCTCACACGGGATATCCCATGTCTTTTTACCGGGGCGGAACTCCGCTTTGGTAAATTTTTTGACGTACTCTTTTAAACTGCCGCGGCGTACAAATACGAGGTCTTTTAAGAAGGCGAGTTTTTCCGCGTCCACGCCGTCTTTATCGTATACGCTGCCGTCGTAATCCATAAATCCGACGACCTTGCCGCCCAGCTCGGTCAACTTTTCAATGGCGTGAATACCTACGTTTCCCGTGCCGGAAACGATACATGTTTTTCCGTCAATGCTGTCTTGGCGGGTGCTCAGCATATTTTGCGCAAAGTAGGCTACCCCATACCCGGTGGCTTCCGGCCTAAGTAAACTGCCGCCCCAGTTGGGCCGCTTGCCGGTAAACGTGCCGGTAAAAGCGTTGGTCAGCTTTTTGTATTGCCCAAACATATAGCCGATTTCACGCGCACCGCAGCCTAAATCTCCGGCGGGCACATCGGTATGATAGCCGATATGGCGGAACAGTTCGTTCATAAACGAGTGGCAAAAACGCATGACTTCGGCGTCCGATTTGCCGCGAGCATCAAAGTCGCTGCCGCCCTTACCGCCGCCTAGCGGCAAGGTGGTTAAACTGTTTTTGAAGGTTTGTTCAAACGCCAAAAATTTAAGCGAGTCTTGCGTGACCGTTTCATGAAAGCGGATGCCGCCTTTGTACGGCCCGATGGCGCTGTTAAATTGTACGCGGAAACCGCGGTTGACATGAATTTCGCCTTTGTCATCTTGCCACGGCACGCGGAAACTGATAATACGCTCGGGCTCTACCAAGCGTTCCAAAATTTTTTCTTTGATGTAGACCGGGTTTTGTTCCAACACCGGAGACAACGTGCCCACTACTTCCGCTACGGCTTGGTGAAAGACTTTTTGGGCGGGATCTTTTTTTTGTTGGGCAGCTAAAAAATCTGCCGTATATGCGTGAATATCCATGTACACTCCTCACTGCGATATTTTGCAATCATAGTCAGGCTTATCGTCGGCCCGTTAGGCGTGGCGGGAAGTCCGGCTAAAATAAATTACCCCCATACAGAATCGAACTGTAATCCCCTGCTTAGAAGGCAGGTGCTCTATCCGTTGAGCTATGGGGGCATTACTCATATATTCTACTAAAATTTTGTGAGTAAATAAACCAAAAGACACACTAGTAAATAAAAAAGTTGGTCGGGAGTTCCTAAAAGTGCTAGAATATAAAAAATTCAAACACAAGGAGATGTTATGCAAGCAACAACTTTTCGTAAAGTCGCACTCGGTATGGCGGTTTTATTAATGTTCTCCGTGGCGGGTGCGCAACAGTGGCAATTTGTCGGCACGCGTGCGATGGGTATGGGCGGGGCCGGAGTTGCCACCGCATTCGGGCCGGACGCCCAATACTGGAACCCGGCCGGGCTTGCCCAAGAAGAAGACACCAACGAAACGGGTCTTTTGATTAACGCGGGCGTAAGCTTTGAAGCCACCAAAAACGTATTGGAAGGGGTACGCGATTTAACCGATATGTCCGACCAATATAAGGCGTTGGAAAATGCTATTTCCGGCAACCAAATAGCCAACGCGGAAAATATCAGCACGCTTTTCAAAGGGCTTAATGATATTTCCAAAATGCTTGGCAAAGATACAGGGGCGTTGGTAAATGCGGACGGCGGCGTTGTTTTTAAATTCAAAAATTTTGCAGTCAGCGGGCGGGCTTTAGGAACGGGTGCGATTACTCCGGTAGTGGATACAAAAAACATCCGATTTAATACAGGGTCCGGTTTGGTGCTGGGAGATACGTCCAGCCCGGGTTCTGCTTCCAATCAATCCGCGGCGGTTGCATTAGCGGCTTCCCTGGATGTTAACGGCGTGTTTACGGCGTTAAACAGTTTGTTTAATAACGCTTATGCCGATAGTACGGCTTTAGCGAACGCTATTGTTAATGCGGCGGTAGCCCAAGGTGCCAGCGAAGCTCAGATTTTGGATATGCTCGGTGTAGCTACCTCCAACATGGGCGGTGCGGCGGAAATTATCAATATGGCGGCCTCGGCAGAGGGTTCTTATAAGGACAACGAAACGCTCGTTATGGCAGACGCCGCTACCTTTGGCGAAATGTCTTTAGGATACGGCCAGCAAGTCATCCCCGGTTTAAAAGTGGGGGGAAATTTTAAAGTCATCAGCGGTTATACGGCACAAAGCGGCGTCATGGTGTTAACCGAAAACGAAGATATCAAGGATATTTTAGATAAAGCCTACGACAACAAAAAGAACTCCACCAACATCGGTATTGATTTGGGCGTGATGGGGAACTTATCGCAACTGTTGGATAAAGAACTTTTTTGGAACCCGCAGGTTGGGTTGACGGCGCGCAACTTAAACAGCCCGAAATTTGACCGCCCGGATGCTCCGGCAGATATCAATGCGGCTATTGCCCGCAACTGGCGCACCGATAAGTACGAACTCAAACCGCAAGTGCGTTTGGGGGCGGCGGTAAATCCGTTTAAGTGGATGACAGCCGCGGCCGACATTGACGTAACCGAAAACGACACGATGATTGACTCTATTAAATCGCGCCAGCTCGCGCTCGGATTAGAGTTTAATGTCGTCAATGGGCAACGCTTTAATATGCCTATCCGCGTGGGCTACAACAAGAACTTAGCGGAAAGCTCCGTTTCTCCGTTCTATACGGCGGGTATCGGGTTTAATATGATGCACTTCTATATTGAACTGGCCGGCGCGATCAGCACCAAGACCACCAAGATTGATGATACCAGCGTGCCTAATTCGGCGGCGGCTTCATTGACGTTAGGTTTCTTGTTTTAATCGGTACATTTTCATGTAAAGGGGCCCGCTTACACCGCGGGCCTTTTTGTGTATAAACGGGCGAAAGGAAGGGACCTATTGAAATTTGCGGTTTTGTTTGTTAAACTTATAACAAGAGATATTTTCTGATTTAAAGAGAGGCAAATATGAAAAAATTTTTGTGGTTAGTCGTAATTTTATTTTCCGTTGCCGCATCGGCGGAAGATGTGCAGTTGGTTACCGTATTGCCTTCCCCGGTGGGAAGTTTTGTCCGCTTGGATACGGCCTCTACGAAGAAAAAAGCGGAATTTACTTCGGTGCAGTTCGGTAATGAAAATGCTGCCGGCGGGGAAATAGAGCTGGTGGGAGGTTCTACTTCTTCCGTATATAAAATAACATTAGATCAAGGCACCACTTTAAAAAGCAATGATGAGACCTTAGCCAATATGACAAAAGCCGATGTTGTTGTGACCGTACAGGCGGGGGGAACCTTAAAGGGGGGGCGTTTGTTTGCCAACACACTGAAGCTCAAAAGGGCGGGTGATAGTAAAATCGGCCTAAAAGCCAGTACTTTATATATTGCTAATAATGCACTTAATGTGAAAGTAGCATCTGTTTCAACGTTGTCGCTGACCCACGATCCAGATGATCTTACCACCATTAAAGACCTGTACGGAAATTCCACCAGAGCTATCCCGGGCGCTGGGCACTATACCGCGATTTCTTGTTGGTCAAATGAAGATGTTCCTGTGAGTACTAGTGGTCGGGACAAAAAATTTTTACTGACTAGTCACTGTTTCTAATCGTCAAATCGTATACCGGTTGTCATGCTTCCGGAAAATACAGCGGACGGCCGATACCCCAGATTCTGTCAGCCCTTTCGGGCCGGATAACCATTACTCTAAGCGGCCTACTTGGTTGCGAACGCGGGCAGCGTATGAACCGGCTTGGCCTTGCTCCATGCGGGGTTTACCCTGCCACGTTTGTTGCCAAACGTGCGGTGCGCTCTTACCACACCTTTTCACCCTTACCCTTGCGGGCGGTATATTTTCTGCGGCACTTTCCGTCCGGCAGAAGCTTTCACTTGCCGGCCCGCCTTTTCAAGCGGCGCATCGCCCTGTGGAGTCCGGAAGTTCCTCCCCCATACCCTTTCGGGCCGGGAGCGGTTATCTGGCCGTCCTTATAAATTGTAGCAAATTAAAAATCGTCAAATAAACCGGGTTGATGGGAAGGCTGTTTGGGGGCGGTTGGTTTGCGGACGACAGGTTTGACTTCCACGCCGTTAACGGTATTGTTTGCCGGCAGGGGGGCCGAGATTTCATCCTCTTGCGGCATGTTGACAATCGGGTTAAAACCCAGCGATTCTTTGGCATCCATCGCCTTGTTGGCCAAGGCATCGGGGGCTTTGTTAAATTCACGCAAGACGTGTTTGATATGTATGGTAAAAGGTGCGGCCAGGCGGCGGATAATTTGCATGCGGGCGGCTAAATCAGGGTTTTTGATTTTATACTCGCCCAAAAATTGTTTAACAAGCAGTAACGAGTCCGACTCAATAAATAATTCCGTTGCACCTAATTCTTTTGATTTGATAAGCGCCAATTTTAAAGCAGTATACTCAGCTTGATTATTGGTGCAGTGCGCCATAAAATAGCCTTCTTGGGCCAAAATTTGACCTTTCATATCACCAATCACATAAGCAGCGGCTCCCGGGCCCGGATTGCCGCGGGAACCGCCGTCTATATTGATTTTTATTTGCAAATTACGGCTTTTCATATTACTTTTTTAAGTGATAGAATTTAGCAATTTTTTCCCAGGCTTCTTCGGCGGTTTCCACAAAGGTGCAGGCTTCGGCCTCTTCTTGGGAAATAACACCGTAAGAAGTCAATGCTTCTAAATTAAAGACCGAGTTCCAAAATTCTCTGCCTACCAAAATAATGGGCAAGTCTTGTTTTTTCCCGGTTTTAACTAATGTTAAAATTTCAAACATTTCATCAAACGTCCCAAACCCACCCGGGAAAACAACCACGGCTTTAGAGCGCATTACCAAATGTAATTTGCGAACAGCAAAGTAGTGAAATAGAAACGCCATGTTGGGGGAAAGATAGGGGTTGGGGTGTTGCTCGTGCGGCAAGGTAATGTTAAAACCGATGCTGCGCCCTTTGGTTTCATAGGCGCCGCGGTTAGCCGCTTCCATAAGCCCGGGGCCGCCCCCGGTAACAATGGCAAAACGTTTGCCGGCTTTTTTAATGACGATTTGGCTGAATTTGCGGGCCTCTTCGTAATATTTAGACAACCGCAATAAACCTTGCGCTTCTTTGACGCGGTTTTGTAAATGCTTGTTTTTCGGATTTTTGGCTAAGTTGGCTTTTGCTTCGGCTAATCTTTTTTTGGCTTCTTTTTCTTCCCGTACCCGTGCACTGCCGAAACAGACTATCGTTTCGTCAATTTTAAAATACTTCATGTATAATTCCGGTTTTAGAACTTCCAACTCCATGCGCACCGGACGCAGAATATCATGTTTTAAGAGTTGAACATCTTCGTACGCTTTAATATAGGAAGAATCGTGCGGAGGTATGTTCGGGTTTTTTTTCATAATTATTTCTCCTTAAGCCAGTTTAAAATTTTATCTGCTTGGTGTTGTGCATCTAAATCATATTGCGCATACAAGAGAGCTGATTTGCCGTGTTCTACAAATTTATCCGGGTATCCCAGACGCAATAGTTTAAAGTCAGCCTGTTTATCCGCCAGATATTCTGCCACCGCTGAACCGAAACCGCCGGCCAAGACGTTGTCTTCTACCGTTACTAAATAGGGGCTATGCTTGAGTGCATCATCAATAAGTGCGGTGTCTAAGGGTTTTACAAAACGCATATTGATTACCCCGGCTTTAATGCCTTGCCCCGCCAGTAACCGGGCGGCATCCAGGGCCGGATGTACGCGGTTGCCGATAGCTAAGATAGTTACGTCTTTGCCGCGTTGGAGCCATTTCCCTTTTCCAACGGGGAGGGCCTTAATTTTATCATCCATGGGGACGTTAAAACCCGCTCCGCGCGGATAGCGTAAGAAGAAGGGCGCCTTGGAATCAAAAGCGGTTTTAAGTAGGTGTTGCAGTTCGTTTTCATCGGCAGGAGCGGCAACGATAGCTTGCGGAATTTCACGCAAAAAACTTAAATCAAATACGCCGTGGTGCGTAGGGCCGTCTTCGCCCACAATGCCGGCGCGGTCTAATGCAAACACGACCGGTAAATTTTGCAAGGCGATATCGTGCAAAATTTGGTCAAAACAGCGTTGCGCAAACGTAGAATAAAGGGCCACCACCGGCTTTAAGCCGCTGGCGGCTAGTCCGGCGGCAAACGTGGCCGCGTGTTCTTCGGCTATACCCACATCAAAATAGCGGGAGGGGTATTTGTCGCGGAAGGCATCTAACCCGGTCCCTTCAGGCATAGCGGCTGTAATAGCGTTGATTTTGTCATCCTTGGCGGCCAATTTTAACAACGCTTTAGAGAAAGCTTGTGTGAAGGAAATGCAATCGGATTTTCCCAAAGAGTCTCCTGTTTCAACATCAAATAAACCAATGCCGTGAAACTTGGTGGGGGAATCTTCGGCGGGTTTATAGCCTTTGCCCTTTTTGGTGACTACATGCAACATCACGGGTCCTTTGACATTTTTGACGTTTTCCAGCACGTCAATCATGGCGTGGATGTCGTTTCCGTTGACGGGCCCGAAATAACGAAAACCCATTTCTTCAAAGAGTGTTCCGGGAAAGAGAATAGAACGGGCACGTTTGGCCAGGCGGGCTGCGTTGTTGCCAACTTCGTCAAAGCGTTTTAAAAAATTAGTAGCTTTTTCCTCGGCCAGTTGCACGTACTTGGTGGTAAGCAGTTTGGTAAGCGCTTTGCCTAACGCGCCCACCCGTTGCGAAATAAACATCTGGTTATCGTTTAAAATAACAAGTAAATCTGTACGCAAAAGCCCGGCGTTTTGCATAGCTTCATAGGACATACCGCCGGTCATGCAGCCGTCCCCCACTACGGCAATCACTTTAGAATTTTCTTTCTTTTGGTCGCGCGCGATAGCCATCCCCAGCGCTGCGGAAAGTGCCGTGGAAGCGTGGCCTACGCCAAAAGTATCATGTTCGCTTTCGTGGCGTTTAGGAAAACCGCTCAGGCCGCCTTTAGTGCGAATGGAGGCAAAATCTTTTTGCCGTCCTGTCAAAAGTTTGTGGGCATAGGCTTGATGCCCGGTATCAAAAACGATTTTGTCTTCCGGCGTGTTAAATACATAATGCAACGCGGTGATAATTTCCACCGCCCCTAAACTGGAACCCAGGTGCCCGCCGTTTTTGCTGGCAGTTTGAATAATTTCTTGGCGAAGTTCTTCGCACAAAGTGGGCAAGAGCTCTTGTTTAATTAAACGTAAATCGCGCGGGGCGTTGATGCTGGGTAATACTTTCATGTAGACTCCTGATTAGTATGTCCGGGTTTTAAAAAATTCTGCCATGGCTTGAAGCGGCCAAAGTTGTTTTTTGCGGACATTTTTTAAATTAGCCAGTGCCTTTTGTGCTTTGGCAATAAGTAGTTGGGCGTGTTTACGGCTGCCTTCCAACCCATAGAGACTGACAAAGGTCAGTTTACCGTTTTCGGCGTCGCTGTTGGATTTGCCGAGCTGCTTGGCCGAGGCGGTAACGTCCAAAATATCGTCTACGATTTGAAACACAAGTCCAATGCAATTAGCATATTGTTGTATGTTTTTTAAATCGCTGCCTTTTACGCCGGCGAGTAAAGCACCTGTTTCCACGCTGCCGCGGATGAGCGCGCCGGTTTTGTTGGCGTGGATATAATTTAAAATAGTTTCCGGGGTGGTTTCTTTCACGCTTGTGGGAAGCATAAAATAGTGTAATGTTTTTTTGGCTAACGGTTTGGAAGTTTTGCGCAATTTATCGGCCCGGAAACTGTGCGCGTCCTGCGTGCCCATGCCTTCGGCATATACATCGGCGGTTTGTCCGCCGACCATGCCGGACGCTCCGGCGCAGCGGGCAAAATTAAGTAACGCATTAAGCGTGTTTTCCGCTCCGATAGCTTTTACTTGGCCGTTTTGGGCAAATACTTCAAATACGTAGGTAAGCAGCGCATCTCCGGCGAGCAACGATAAATCTTCGCCAAATACTTTATGGTTGGTGGGTTTGCCGCGGCGCAAATCGTCGTTATCCATACAAGGTAAATCGTCATGAATAAGTGAGTACGTATGCAACATTTCTACCGCGCACGCAGCCGGCATAACATCCGCGGCTTTTTTGCCAAACGCTTCGGCGGTAGCCATCAGCAAAATCGGGCGCACCCGCTTGCCGCCGGCTTGCAGCGAATAGTCCATGGCGTCGGTTAAAATTTTAGGTGAATTGGTAATTTGGCCGATATACTTGGAAAGGTTTTTTTCTATCAGTTTAGCACGCTGTTTTAAGTAACTGTCAAATTGGTTCATAACTCCCCCAAAGAAAGTATATTTTTATTATACATTATAATGAAGACCAACTGACGAAGAAAATACCCACATTAACCAAAGGAATTAAAGCCGGGGGAAAGATGTTTTTGCTATACTTGAATATATGGTACAAGTAAATAAACCGCACATAGGCGTATTTGGAAGAACAAACGTGGGAAAGAGCTCGCTCATCAATGCGTTGACGGGGCAGAGCACGGCTATGGTGTCGGAACATCCCGGCACGACCACGGATCCGGTCAAAAAAACGATGGAAATTTTAGGTATCGGCCCGGTAGTATTTATTGATACGGCCGGTATCAACGATTCGTCCGATTTGGGTATGCTGCGTATCCAGCGCACGCACGAAGCGTTGGATCATGTGGATTTGGCAATACTGGTGTTTGCTGACCAATTTGATGCGTACGACCAAAGTTTGATGGAGTCTTGCGTAGCACGCAAAATTCCGTTTTTCTTCGTGCATAATAAAGAAGACATTAGCCCGCTCAATGTGGATATTCGCGGGGCGGATATGGTTAAATTTTCTTGTAAAAAGCCTAATATCCCGTTGATTTTGGATAAAATAAAGGCATTTTTACCTAAGAGTTCTTATTCACAGGACGTATTGTTAGATGACTATGTGCGCGCCGGAGATGAAGTGGTATTGGTTATCCCAATTGATGATTCTGCTCCGCAAGGGCGACTGATTTTGCCGCAAGTCCAAACGCTGCGTAATTTGCTGGATATCGGTGCGACAGCCATTTGTGTGCGCGATACGGAGTTACGTGAATACTTACAAAACCATACGCCCAAGTTAGTTATTACCGATTCGCAGGTGTTTGAGTACGTTAGTTCTGTGGTGCCGGAATCAATTCCGTTAACCAGTTTCAGTATTTTGTTTTCCCGGTTAAAAGGTGATTTTGAAGCCAATTTAAAAGGGACAAGAGCCATCAGCCGCCTGCAAGACGGCGACCGGATACTTATTATGGAATCGTGTTCGCACAGCGTTAATAAGTGCGACGATATCGGCCGCACTAAACTGCCCAATTGGTTGCGTAAATTTACCGGTAAAAAATTACAATTTCACGTGGTGGCTAGTTTGGATGCGCTTCCGGCCGATGTGGAAAATTATAAATTAGCCATCCAATGCGGCGGTTGTATGGTAACGCGTACGCAAATTTTACGGCGTTTGGAAATACTGAAAGAGAAAGGAGTGGCTATTTCCAATTACGGTTTGGCTATTGCTTACTGCAACGGTATTTTTGACCGGGCCACGCAACTATTTAAAAAGAAGTAAAGCCGGGTTTCTTTGCCTGTGGCAGAATTGATATAATAGCTTCAAGAGGGGCTATGTCGCTATTTTCAAAGCTATTCAAAATGTTTTTGGTAGTGGTGTTGGTGCCGGTGGTGCCTATGGTGCTATTGTTGGCCTTCTACCAAGTACACTTGCGGAATAATATTTTAGAGACCCACGCCAATTTGGCGCAGATGGTTTCATCCTCGCTTAACCAACATATTGAAGATTTGGGCTGGCGTCTGGCATTTACCCAAAATATAGAAAATTACCTTGAGCAAAAAAAGAGTCCCGTGCCGCTGTTGCAAGAAGCGCTAACCGCCAATCCGGATTTTTTGATGCTGGCGGTATTGTCTCCTAAAGGGAAAGAATTGTACCGCGCCGGCGATAAACAAGTGTTAAGTCAAGTGCCGCCCTTAGATTTATCAGACGATCCTTCCCTGCCCGCTTTGGCCGAAAATAAGCGGCTTTCCGTCAGCAGCTTTGACGTCGTATCCGGCCGTCCTATTAGCGAGTTTTTATACCCTCTGCCCAACGGCGATTTTCTGTACGGGATTATGAGTTTCTTTAGCTTTTTGGCCCGCGTGCAAGAACAACGTATCGGTACAACGGGGTATATTTATTTAGTGGACCAAGATGGGGTCGTTTATACCAGTGAATATCAGTACCGGCCCGATTTTGATGCGCAAACCTTGCACAATGCATTTGCCGGGCGAAGTTATCTGATCAAGGATTTGAAAACCGCTAAGGAAACTTTTGTGGGTGCGTATGCCCCCACCCCTATCTTGGGAGCGTATGTGGCGGTTTTACAACTTAAAAGCGAAGCTTACCGCAGTATTTATTACACCAACATTATTCTGGCTCTTTTTCTGTTGACGATTGCTACGCTTTCTTACTTTGCCGCCCTTACCTTTGCCGAGCAATTGGGTGAGCCTATTGGCGCCCTTATGCAAGCCGCACAAGAAGTCAGTGTGGGTAATTTGGACCAAAAGATTGATGAAGATATCGGTTGGGGGGAATTTAAACAACTTATTACGGCGTTTAACCAAATGACTACCGATTTGCAAGATTATCAAGTGCTCCAATTACAGGCACAGGTCAGCCAAATGAAGGAGCAGGTGTTTCGGGCCGTGGCGCACGATTTACGCGCGCCGCTGTTGGGGTTGCAAGGGTATTTGCATATTTTACAAAGCGGCAAGGTCTCCGAAGAAGAAAAAAAACAATACTTAGACCTGATGAGCCAAGCCGCGCGCGATTTGTCGTCTCTGTTGGAAGATGTACTGGATGTATCCCGGGTAGAAGCCGGGGTATTGGCTCCGCAAAAGCAAAACGTAGATTTGGCGCAACTTGCCCGGCAAGTGATAGGCACGCTGCAGCCGGTGGCCGAACAGAAGAAATTGCCATTGGATTTATCGGTACCCAAAATGAACGTGTGGGCGGACCCCAAACTTTTACAGCGGATAATTATGAATTTGGTTTCCAATGCTATTAAATTTACGGAAAAGGGATTTGTGCGTATCGGGGCAAGTGAAGATGAAAAATGCTATCGTATTACCGTACAAGACAGTGGTATTGGGATGAGCGCGCAGGAAATTAAGGGCCTTTTTCAAAAGTATCATCAGGTTCATGCCGATAAACCCGGCTACGGGTTGGGCTTATTTATTAGTCGGCAAATTGCACAGGCGCACGGCGGGACGCTGGATGTTGTCAGCCAACCTGGGCAGGGCAGTACCTTTACACTTACGTTACCCAAGGAGGAAAAATGATTGTATTTTGGCGTTTGTTTTTGGCGTATTTCTTGACGGATGCGGTGTTCTTTCACCGCACCATTAACCAAGTGCGTAAAGAGAACCCCGTTAAAGGGATTGTTTTACACGCGCTTGTGTTCTTTTTTTGGAGTTTTACGCTCTGTCAAGGTTATTTAACTATGAAGTGGCCGTTTTTGGAATTGGTTGATCTGCCCGGGTGGGTGTGTATTTTGCTTTTTGGCGCGTTTCACATTTCTACCGACGATTTGTTTCAGTTCGGCGGGCGCATGAAACACGGCTTTGTGCTGACCTTTTTCCTAAAAAATGCAATCAATATTCTCTTTATTTTTCTGTGTGTGCCGTTTCATGTGTTGTACGAAACGGGCAATTTCTTTGCCGAGCCATGGATTGTTTTTTGTGCGGGCCTGGTGCTGGCTACACGCGTTTTGGGGTGGGGCATTATATCGGTGGAACAAGACCGCTACGGCGCCGATTATGTTTCTTTTGATGAACGGTTGATGCTGATGCTTGTGCGGGCGATTTTCTTTTTAATTATGCTGTTACCCGGTTGGCGTTGGACGGTGCTGCTTGTAGTATGGCTCGGTACATGTATGTACGCGCGCAAGATACGTTTAATGGACGTATCTAATTTTGTATTTTATGCGGGGGCGTTTGGGGCGGTGGTCATTGGCTTTTTAATACGCTTGCGTTTTTATTTGGTGTAATATGGAACTAACCGAACTTAAATTTGCTTGCTTGGATACGGAAACGACCGGTTTATCGCCTGCCGAGGGCGGTAAAGTGTGTGAAGTGGCCGTATCCGTTTCCCAAAATGGGCGCATATTGCAAGAATTTTCCACGTTAATTAATCCCCAAATCCCCATATCCCCTGCCGTAGTAGCTATTCACGGCATTACTAATCAGATGGTCGCCTCGGCACCGGTGTTTGCGGATATCATACCGCAGTTAACCGGGATGTTGGACGGGTGTGTCATAGTGGCACATAATGCGGATTTTGATTTATCTTTTCTGCGGGCAGAATTTGAGGCTTGCGGGATGCGTTTCCCGCCGTGTTCGGTAATAGATACGCTTAAATTGGCCCGTAAGAGCGGCCGGTTTGCGTGTAATCGGTTAGGTTCCATTGCGCAACAACTCGGTATTAACTGCGAAGGTTGGCACCGGGCCATGGCCGATACAAAAATGGCTGAACAGATTTTTTATTATTTTTTGACAACCTTGCATAAACACGGCGTGCACACGCTGGAACAACTAGATCGGTTTCAGCAAAAGCGATGGCCGGATTTAATAGGTTGCCTTAAGGAGAGTAACGTATGAAAAAAGTAGTTTTGTTAATTCGCGACGGTTGGGGGAACGCAAAAGCAGGGCCGTATAATGCCGTAAGTTTGGCTAAAATTCCAAACATTACCAAATATTTAGCCGAGTATCCGCACACGCAAATTGAGGCCTCCGGCGAGCAAGTAGGTCTGCCGGCCGGATATATGGGTTCCAGCGAAGTGGGACACCTCAACATGGGGGCCGGACGCATTGTAATTCAAGAGCTTAAACGTCTGAAAGATACCATTGAAGACGGCTCTTTGTTTAAATCGGCTGCGTTTAGTGCCTGCATAGATAACTGCCTTAAAAACCACAAGCCCTTGCACGTAATGGGGCTCGTGCAGGACGAAGGCGTTCACGCGCATCACGACCATTTGCACGCAATTATCAAATACGCGAGCGAAAAAGGTATTAAAGAAATTTACGTACACTTTTTCTCCGACGGGCGCGATACACCGCCGCAAAGTGCGGTGGGGTATATCCGCACGTTAGAAGAAAAAATGAAAGAGGCCGGAGCGGGCAAAATTGCCACCATCCAAGGCCGTTACTACGCCATGGACCGCGGCGAAGATTGGGCATTAACCGATAAAGCGTATAATTTAATCGTCCGTGCGCAGGGTTTACACGGCGCGTCTGCCGAGCAGGTGGTAACCGACGATTATAAAACCATGAAAACGCCCGATGGCGGACCGATGGTAGACGAATATATTCCGCCGACGGTTTTGGGCGATTATAAAGGTATGGAAGAAAACTCCAGCGTAATTTTCTTTAACTTCCGCCAAGACCGCGCTATCCAGCTGACCCGCGCGTTCATTGATGATGATTACCCGGGTAAAGACCGCGGCGCGCGCGTGCCGTGCGTGTTTTGCGGGCTAACGAAATACTACGATTCGTTCCCGTACAACGCCTTGCCTTCCATGACAGACGGCGGCGGAATGAATAATCTGCTCGGCGAAGTGATTTCCAAAGCGGGTTTAAAACAATTACGTTTGGCCGAGACGCAAAAATTCAAAC
>JAGCMD010000030.1 GCA_017646765.1 Elusimicrobiaceae bacterium
TCATAATCTGCGGGAATATAGTCCTTTAAAAGTCCAAGTTCCACAAGAGTGGGCTCAACGTTTGAAGGGATATTTATTTGTGTGAAAGCCCCCCAAATAGCCCAGGGGTTTTTGTGGTACAAAAAATTAAAAAGCACCCACAAAGGGTGCTTTAAATTTGGGCAGTACAGGATTTGAACCTGTGACCTTCCGCGTGTGAGGCGGACGCGCTACCGCTGCGCCAACTGCCCTAAAAAAATCCTTCCCGGCGCGTCCGCCCTTGCGGACGAACTTTATGCTATAAGCGCTGCGCCAACTGCCCTAAAAATTTCTTCTTGGCGCGTCCGCCCTTGCGGACGAACTTTATGCTATAAGCGCTGCGCCAACGGCTTTGGAAATCTTTATTCTACTTAGTTATTATACTAATTTTCGCGCTAAATGGATAGCCATAGTTCTTCCCCCTTTATATGAATTTGATATACTATAATGTAGATAGCAAATCAGGTGTAACGGATTTTTAGGGAGACGAATTTTATGGAATGGAGTACACTCTTTAACGCTTTTATCGGTATATTGGCTATTTTAAACCCTATTGGCAATATGCCTATTTTTTTGGAACACGTGGAAAATGAAACACCCCGTGTGCAACGGGCGGTGGCAATTTTGATGTCGCTGTCCATGTTTATCTTATTATTGATTTTTTTCTTATTCGGCAATCGCATTCTAACTATGTTTGGTATAACATTGCCGGCGTTTAGGTTGGCAGGGTCTATTATGATTTTGCTTATCGGGCTTCGTATGTTACAAGGTAAAAGTAAATTTGAGCAACACGGCATTGAAACCGCGGCGGTTAGCGGAAATACGTTTGACCAGGCGCGCAACAGTTTAAGCCATATTTTGGTGCCGGTAGCTATGCCCCTGTTTATTGGGCCCGGAACGATTACAACGGTTATTTTGTATGCGGAAAAAAGCGAGACATGGTTGACGTCTTTTATGATGGCACTTATTTTGTTGTTGTGCTCGTGCATTGTGGCGGCGGTGTTGGTAAGTTCGCAATATATATTTGATAAGATCGGGCGCAACGGTACGCAAATTGTGATTCGTTTTATGGGTATGATTTTGTGTGCGATTGCTATGCAGTTTATGATTGACGGAGTAGCGCAGCTGTTACCGGGCGTGTTGGACACCGCCTTTATCCACACGGCGGTTACGCGTTGAGGTTGTTTCCGGTTTTTATCTTATAAAATGCCCCCGGGTAAATTGCCCGGGGGTATTTTTATAAGGTAACTGCCGGAAAAATTATTTCCGGTCGGTTTGGGTAATTTGCACGTCTTTAGGGGCCTCAAAAATAGACATACCGTCTTTGCGGGGCAAGCGTTTGACAATGTCAAATAACAAGGCCGAGCTGGTCGCTTCGCGGTAGTGTTTAATAATTGTGCCGTCATCGGGCAAGTTTTTGGGCCACACTTCAAAAGGTTTACCTTCGTAGAAACCACGCGGCAAGTGTGTGAGCATAGCCATACGATATACTTTGTTGTTTTGGACTTCTTCACCGTTAATGGTCATTTTGGTCAAGCGGATGTTATCGCCGTTTTGGCCACACGTAAAGGAAATGCGCACATTGTCCGAATACCCATAAACGGAGAAGCAACCGTATTTTTTATCGTATTCAATGCTTCCGGTTACAGCACGTTTTAAGTGGTTTCCGGTAATATCAAACGTGCCGGCGTGCTCGTCGTAGGGGACTAAGTCCGCCAACGCGCGTCCGGTCAATTTGCCGGCATTTAAGTCGCTGCGAGTAGAGTTTAACGAATAGGCCGCTAAGTCCAACCCCGGTTCTTTGGCTTTGATATTTTGATACATTTCTTCGGCCATCATGCGGGCACGGGCCGGAGCACGGTCTTTGCTGTTTTCCGGATATTTGGGAATCCGTTGCGGAACTAAGGCATACACCGTTTGATCCAACGAGTCGTTGCGGATTAGATCCAAGTATTTTTTAACTTGCGGATCTTCGGGAGTGTAGAGCGCAATATATTGCGGCGTTCCGATACTAATTTCGCCGGTAGCGTCATCTTTATGAATAATAATTTGAGTGACGCCTTCCATATAGGAGCGGCTTTCCATCAGCCAAGGCGCTAAATCTTTTTTGCTATCGGTTTGTTTGATAAATTGTTTGTGTGCATGACCGCCTAAAAATAAATCAACACCGGCAAAATCTTGATAATTTTTTAACTGCGGAAGCAGTGCGGTTTTCTTATCTTCCGAAACGCCGATTTCCAACATAGAATCGTGTGCCAGAACAACGATTACGTCGGCCTTGTTATCTTTTAGTTTTTGGATTTCGGTCAATAAATCTTCTTCGCGCGGTTCAATGATAAGCATACGTTCGGCCCCTACTCCGCCCATGGCTATACCAATGACACCGATTTTAATGCCGTCTACATTATAAATAGCGGAACTCTTAAGCGGGTTGCCGGGGATAGATAATCCGAAGATATTGTTGGCTAAAACGTCTCCTTTAAAGCTACCCAGCATTTTGCGCAGGCCTCTGTCGCCATAATCACTGTCGTGGTTGCCGATGGTGAGGGCCGCATATCCGGCTTTTTTAAAGTTTTTATCCGTTTTACCGGCATTATTCATTAAATAAATGGAATAAGCCCCTTTGGAAGTGTTGGCTTCATAGGAACCGTTGCTAAAGTCCCCGCTATCCAACAGAATAAAGGGATGTTCCGACTGTTGTAAAAAGGTTTCCAGCCGGGCAAATCCGCCGAAAGGAATACCCGTTTCATCCGGGCGACTAAAATAATGCCCGTGCATATCTGAAGTGTGATAGATCGCGACGTCCTTTGCGTAACTGCCAAATGCAAACAGAACAAGCGCCAGACACAAACTGCTCTTTTTAAATAAGTTCCGCATCATCTTCTCCTTTGAGGGCGGGGTTGGTGAGATCTTACCCCGGCTCTGTCTATATTATAACCAAAAGGAAGAGAAACAGCAAGATTTTAATTTTATGGAGAGTGAGGACGAAGTATTAGTGCCCAATTGCAGCAAGAAAGCCGAGGATGGGAATTCCCTACGGTAAAACTCCTGACGGAGTTTTCTTCCGGGCCGGGGCTCACGGTACTCGCCTTTGCCTAACGGCAAAACTCGTACAACGTTCCGCCCTTCAATTCCCAACGCACACCAAGCAGTTGGTGTGCTTCCAGCCTAAATTCAAAAAACCCACCTTGCGGCGGGTTTTCAAATTTAGCCGAGGATGGGAATTGAACCCACAACCTACGGTTTACAAAACCGTTGCTCTGCCAGTTGAGCTACCTCGGCATATATCAATATCATAGCATTTTTTACGCGTACTTCCAATGATTTGCTACAATAAAACGAAGGAGAATGTATTATGAGAAAAATATTTTTTGTGTGCTTTGCGCTGGTAATAGGGACAAACCTTTTAGGCGCTCAAGAAAATTGTAAAGTAGAAAACGAAGTGCCTTTGCGTTTAATGTCGCAAGAATTAAAAAGAAGTATCAAAACTTTTAAGAAGTTACATCCGCCCGTGTATTACCTTTCTTATACGTACGAAGACAAACAGCAGATAAATCTTTCTGTCAAGCAAGGTGGGGTGGATAAAGAACAAGATAAAAGCAGCCGTTTAGCTATAGTCGCCCGGGCCGGAAGTCCGAAAATGGATAATACTCGGTTGCTCAAAGGAGAAAGTAATTATTCCCGGCAATTTGTTTATTATGATGATAGCGTAATTCCCACGCCGGATACGGCAGAAACTTTTCGTCTGTTTTTGTGGCGTTCCACTCAAAAAATAGCCGAAAAAGCCCAAGAGGAATTTGGCCGAGTACAAACCAACACCCAGGCATCCGCCACCCGGCAAGATGATTCGGATGATTTTGTTTTGCCGCCGGTTTCGCACTATTGTCATACGCAAGAGCCGGTTCCTTTTGATACGGAAAAAATCGGACAAATGCTACTCAAAGCCAGCGAACTTACGCGCGGCAAAAAATTTATTAAAGGTAGTGAGTTTTGGTTGCAGATGACGCAAGGCCACCGTTATTTTGCAGATTCGCAAGGTACACAAATTAAAACGCCGTTTTTATTGGTTCGCTTTGGCTATGAAATGTCCAACCAATTACAGGATGGTACCCGCTTGAGTCGTTCCAAAACTTATGATGTAATTCGGGAAGACCAATTGCCCGGTGAGGAGCAATTTTTCGCTAATGTGAAACAATCTATAGAGGAGTTGGAAATGCTGACCAATTCCCCGGAGGCCGATCCGGTTACGGTTCCCACCATTTTAAAAAGCCGCGCCATGGGCGTATTTGTGCATGAAGTGCTGGGACACCGCTTGGAAGGCCACCGTCAAAAGCAAGATTCTTTTGGCAAAACATTTACCAGCAAAATCGGCCAACCGGTTACGGCGCCTTTTATTTCAGTAGTAGATGACGCTACGATGGCTTACTTTAACGGGCAGCCGTTACGCGGATTTTATGAATATGATGATGAGGGTGTCAAAGCCCAGCCGGTCACATTAATAGAAAACGGCGTGTTGCGCGGGTTTTTAATGTCCGGCAGTCCCATAGAAGGTTTCCCGGTTTCCAACGGGCACGGTCGTGCTTCTTTTGGCCGATTGCCCGTAGCACGTATGGGAAATACGCGGTTGATTGCCTCTAAAACCGTTCCGTATGCGGAGCTGGAAAAACAACTGTTGCAAGAAATCCGCTCCCAAAATAAACCGTACGGATATATTATTGAAGATTTATCCGGCGGGTTTACCATGACCGAAAGCGATATGCCTCAGACTTTTAAGTTAGAGCCCAAATTGGTTTACCGTATGTACCCGGACGGGCGCAAAGAAATTGTGCACGGGGCCGATATTGTAGGGACGCCGCTGGTAAGTTTCGGCCAAATTATAGCCGCCGCCGATGACGATGATGTTTTCAATGGCACATGCGGAGCCGAATCGGGCTGGGTGCCGGTTTCGGCCATTTCGCCCAGCGTGCTTTTAAAATCACTGGAAATTGAAAAGGCGGCTAAAAGCGATAACAAACCGCCTATATTGCCTTCGCCCTATTCGTTACCCAAAGGAGGAAAAAACAAATGAAAAAAATTTTAATCGTACTAACCGGGTTCCTTTTTTCCGGTTCGTTAGTTGCGGCGCCTATGCCGGACAATGTCTATTTTCGTGCCATGAACGACGAAATGCAGCGTTCGCTTAAAGAACTGCGCTTAAAAAACCAGCCCAATCCGTATTTAATATCGTATTGGATTTCTCGCAAATATATGTTGGAAATATCCGCCGATATGGGTTCTTTGGTGCGGCAGTACAATGATCCGTTGGATGACGGATATATCCAGGTGCAAGCGTTTGTTTCCGTGGGGTCTGATCAACAAGACGGTCTGGGCTTTATGGCTGACGATCGCGGTTACTACTATTACCGCCAGCCGAAATTGCCTTCCCAACGGGAAGTACCGTTCAGTTACGACAGCTTGCGCCAGACCTTATGGGAGGTGACGGATCAAGCGTATTTGCAAGCGGTTGATTTATATAAACAGAAACAAAATTATAAGAAAAAGAAAAATATTCAAGATAAATTGCCGGATGTTGTGCCTGCTAAACCGGCCCAATTTGTAGAGCCGATAGCTCCTTTTAAACAGCCGGATATGGAACAGCTTTCCCGGCAAGTGAAAGAAATTTCTGCCCTTGGGAAGAAACATCCGCACTTGGAATACTTTGAAGTTTCGCTGCGGTTATCACAAGAGGATAGGTACTCGCTCAATAGCCGGGGTTCTTTCGTCCAATATTCTCAACCGAGAAAAAAACTTGCCTTCAATGCCGGCTTTCGCCGTCCTGACGGGCAAATGGTGGAAACTTATCAAAGGTTTGATTTGCGGGATATTTCAACGGCGGAAATGGATCGCATCAAACAAGAAGCAGAAAAGTTTTTGGAAAAAGTTGACCATAGCCGTGAGGCTAAACCCGGCGAGGCTTATGTGGGTCCCATTTTATTAAAACCGCAAGCCGCAAGTTATTTTTTGATGAGTTCCTTATTAAAAGATTTACAAAACAGCAAGCCTTTTTTGTTGTCGTTTGCGGATGATGATGACGAAGCCGGCAAGCTGTATAAAAAACGTCAATTGCGGGCCGGTACCGATTTAATAACGGTATATGATTTACCACAGAAACGGGAATTTGACGGATTTGTGTTGGAACGATTTCTCCCGGTAGATGGGGAAGGAGTGGCCGCTAAAGATTTAACATTGCTTCAAGACGGATATGTTAAAGAATTTCCGCTTACGCAACGTCCGCTTACCAAAAATCACCATAGCAATGGACACGCCCTCATCAATAATATGTATGGCCCGCGTGAAAAATTGACCAACGTTTTTGTGGAAACTAAAAAACCGTTAACCGATCAAGAAATGGAAGATAAATTGCGCGCACGTTGCCGCGAATTGGGCCTTGCATATGGGTATATTTTAGAGCAGGCTTTTGACTCGGACATGGGGATTGAGCGGATTTATACCGAAGATGGGCGCAAAGAAAGGGTGATTGATTTGCGTTGGGAAGATATTCCCACAGCGCGCGATTTGCGTGCCGTGTTGGCCGTGGGCGGAAAAAGGGAACTGCAACAAGGAACTTTGGAGGGCCCCGCTATCGTAACGCCTTCCATCTTATTGCAAGAAGCCGAATTGGTGCCGGTGGAGCACAAGCCGCATCGGCAGCCGTTTGTTCCGCGGCCTAAATAAAAAGTACTTATTGAAAACAAAGACGGCACAAACAAATTATTTGTGCCGTCTTTGTTTGTAGAAAAATGTTTGTTATTTCTCTCTACGGAAACGGTTTACAAATTCCAACCCTGTTTTGGCCGCTCTAAAAATGCCCGAATCAAAGAACGAAGCTACATTATCTAGTAAAGTAAACGCGCTTTGCGTTTTATCTACTTTTTCGGCGGTAGATAAGGCCAAATACTCCACTGCTTCGGCCGTATGCATAATTTGAATCAGCGTGCGGATAGCAAAAACTACTAATACCAGAAACGCTAATACGGCGGTCAGAACACATCCTTGATACAAATTCATAAATACCTCCCTTGTGCTTTTTTAAATTAAACAAGTTTGTGTATGTGTTAGTCAAGATTTAAAAAAGGTAACTAAATTTATTTTTGAGGGGGAAAAATAAAAATTGCCCATTTTTTCGTAATTATTTGTATTTTGCATTGACATAAATCTTTTTATTAGTAATAATTACTATTAAGAAAGACGCTGTTTAAACGGTTTCGGTTTTTGAGAACGTGGCTTTTTGCCGACGGAGAAAGCTGTTTTAGGTCCATCGGTTGTTTTGATGGCTCAGACGGATATTTGCAATTTTGCTTTGTTTTTGCCAAAATCTTAAAAGCCGCTACTTTTCAGCGGACATTTTTACCTAGGACTAACAATTATGGAAAACTCGGAAGTTATTACCCACATCGTCAAACGTGACGGAACTACGCAACAATTTGATTCGCGCAAAATTACCAAAGCTATTGCCAAAGCGGCAGAAGCTACCGGCGAATTTGATGCAGATACCGCTAAAAAATTAACGATTCGCGTTATCAACATTATCCAACAGTTATATTCGGATAATGTGCCTAATGTGGAAAATGTACAAGATATCGTGGAAGACGTACTTTTAACTTCCAATTATCACAAAACCGCTAAAGCGTATATTTTGTACCGCGACCAACACGCCCGTATGCGTGAAATTTCGTCCAAATTTAACGTAGACCTCGTAGACCAATACTTGCAGCAAATTGACTGGCAAGTCAACGAAAACAGCAACATGGGCTACTCTTTGCAAGGGCTTAACAACTATATTTCTTCGGAAATCAGCAAAGTATATTGGCTCAATAAAATTTATCCCGCCAACGTCAAACGCATGCACTCGGAAGGCGATTTTCACTTGCACGATTTAGGGCTTTTGGGCGCGTACTGCGTCGGTTGGGATTTGCAAGATTTACTGTTAAGCGGTTTTACCGGTGTGGTCGGAAAAGCGGAAAGTAAACCCGCCAAACACTTGCGCACCGCTTTAGGGCAAGTAGTCAACTTCTTCTATACCTTACAAGGCGAAAGTGCCGGCGCGCAAGCGTTTAGCAACTTTGATACCTTGCTTGCTCCGTTTATTTATTACGATAAACTCACGTACGATGAAGTCAAACAGGCGCTCCAAGAATTTTTGTTTAACGTCAACGTACCCACCCGCGTCGGTTTCCAAACGCCGTTTACCAACCTAACTTTAGATTTAACCGTTCCGTCTTATTATAAAGACCAGCCGGTTATCATCGGCGGGAAATTGCAGGACAAAACATACGGCGAATTCCAAAACGAAATGGATATGCTCAACCGCGCGTTCTGCGAAGTGATGCTCGCGGGCGACGCTAAAGGCCGCGTATTTACGTTCCCGATTCCCACCTATAATATTACGCGCGATTTTGATTGGGACAACCCCAAACTGACTCCTTTGTGGGAAATGACTGCCAAATACGGGATCCCGTACTTTGCTAACTTTATTAACTCGGACATGAACCCCGAAGACGCCCGCTCCATGTGCTGCCGTCTGCGCATTGATAACCGCGAACTTCGTAAACGCGGCGGCGGACTTTTCGGTTCGGCTCCTTTGACGGGTTCTATCGGCGTGGTAACAATCAACTTGCCGCGTTTAGGGTATCTGTCCAAAAACGAAGAAGATTTCTTTGCTAACTTAAAAGACCGCATGGAAGTAGCCAAAACAAGTTTGGAAATCAAACGCAAAGTTATTGAACGCTTTACCAAAGGCAACCTCTATCCGTATATGAGTTTCTACTTGCGCTCGGTACGCCAACGCTTTAACGAGTATTGGAAAAACCACTTCTCCACGATCGGTCTGGTGGGCTTAAACGAAGCGGCTGTCAACCTCATCGGCGAAGATATCGGAACGGAAAAAGGCCGCAAATTTGCCGAGAAAGTATTAACTTTTATGCGCGAAACGTTAGTTAAATTCCAAGAAGAAACCGGCAACAACTATAACTTGGAAGCTACCCCGGCCGAGGGTACTTCGTACCGCCTCGCCAAGTTGGATAAAGAGCGTTACCCTGATATCATCTGCGCCAACGAAGAATTGTACAAGCAAGGCCACCAGCCTTTCTATACCAACTCTTCGCAATTGCCGGTTAACTATACCGACGACGTATTTGAAATGTTGGACTTGCAAAGCACCATCCAATCTAAATACACCGGCGGAACGGTACAACATATTTTTACCGGCGAGCGCATTAAAGATTTAGAAGCTATGAAGAAGTTCATCCGCACCGTGTGTGAAAAGTACACCTTACCGTACTTCTCCATTACGCCGACGTTTAGCGTCTGCCCCAAGTGCGGCTACATTGAAGGCGAACATTTTGAATGCCCCAAGTGTAAAGCCGAACGGATGCAGGAGTTGGAACACAAGGTAAAAATGTTGGAAGAACAGCTTTACAGTAAATAAATACCTTTTTTGGGTTATCTTCTCTTGGTGGGTAACCCAAAAAAGCAGTTGCATCCGCAACTCTAAAAATACATAATAAAAAAGCGAGTTATCACGGACTCGCTACGGCTCGGCCCTAAGCCGGCCTAAGATAATTAGGAGAGTTACTATGACCGCACAAGAAAAACAAGCTGTAGAAAATAAAATTTCCGAACTTAAACAAGAAATGAACGATGTACACGGTTCTAAATGTGAAGTTTACTCCCGCGTGGTAGGTTATTTGCGCCCGGTGCAAAACTGGAATAAAGGCAAAAAAGAAGAATTTGGGATGCGCAAAAACATGAACGTCAACAATTGCAATTGCTCCTGCGGTTGCGATTGCGCCAGTGACAAATAATTTCTACGTAAAGGGCGGCGTGCTCGGATGAAAATCGGCGGACTGATTAAATTTACGCTTATTGATTTTCCGGGGCATCCAGCAGCGGTAATTTTTACCCAAGGGTGTAATTTCCGTTGCCGTTACTGCCACAATCCGGAGCTGGTGTACCCGCATTTATTCACCGAGCCCGCCCCCTTAGAAGAAATCTTATCCTTTTTACAACGCCGCCAGGGTACCCTGGAAGGCGTTGTTGTTTCCGGGGGGGAACCGACGCTGCATGACGATTTGCCGGCGTTTATGGCCCGAATAAAAGCGTTTGGTTATGCCGTTAAGTTGGATACCAACGGCACGCGCCCGGAGATGATTCAAGAACTCATAGACAAAAAACTGGTTGATTATATCGCCATGGATTTAAAAGCTCCGTTGGAAAAATACGCGCTGATTACCGGCACGGATACCAATCCGGAGATTTTGACCCGTTCTATGGATATTATCCGCAAAAGCGGCTTAGCTTATGAGTTCCGCACTACCTACGATAAAGAAGTCTTAACGGACGGCGATATTGAAGCCTTAAAAAAACTGACCGGCAACATACACTACCGCGTGCAAGAGTGCTTGCCGGTTGCTAAAGAGAAAGCCGCTCTTAAGGTGCTGCATAAAGAAATTTAGGCGTTTTCCCGACGGGGAAATTATGAACACACTAAATCTTTGTTTGGCTTGCGACGATAATTATGCGCCCTATATGGGGATGGCTATTTTTTCCGCTTTAAAAAATGCTGCCCCGCAAGATAAATTCCATTTCTACATCTTAGATAATAAAATTTCGGCTGCCGGTAAAAAGAAAATAGAATCGTTGCGTGCCGCCTATCCGTTTGAGTTGACCTACCTGCCGTTAGACGAAAAACTCTTTGCCGCGTGCGACGTTAAACGTGCCCAATGGACGTTATCTATTTTCGGTCGTTACTTGATACCTAAACTTATCCCGGAAGACAAAGTCCTGTATTTAGATTGCGACGTGATGGTGCGCGGAAGTTTGCAAGATTTGTGGGAGACGGACCTGACCGATTACTACATAGCGGGTGTGCCCGATTACAATGTTATTTTCCGCGGCCGGTTAAAAGAGCGTTTTGGGGCAGATTTTAAAGTAGAAGAATATGTCAATTCCGGCGTACTGCTGATTAATAACCAAAAATGGCGGGCGGAAAATTTATTTGAAAAATTGTTAGATTACTCCGTCAAAAATGCGAGTTCGTTGCAATACCCCGACCAAGATGCCATCAATTTTATTTGCCGGGAACATAAAAAAATGCTGCCCGATTATTATAATGTAAGAAGTTATTTGTATAAACCCGATTTATTTTTACATCATCCGCGTTTTAATGAAATTATACAGGCCCCCAAGAAGGCAATTATACGGCATTTTGCCCCGTGGAAAAAGAACTTTTTTGCTCCGCACCGGCAAGAATACTTGGATTTAATGCGTGTAAGCCCGTGGGCGGACCATATCCCCCAAGATGACAACCGCGTGTGGGGTTGGACGAAACTAATAGCACGGTATTTGGGACGTCATCCGTTTTGTTTTCTGCTGCCTAAATTTTACCGGCGTTGGTATTACCGCGGGTCGGCTTGTTTGTTTTTAGATGATTAACTGCGTCTGATATGTTAGGCGGGTTCCGGCAAAAAATTATATGCACTTACCGCAAGAATTTATTTCCTATACTGCTGCACTGTTTGGGGCTGAGCGTTGGCAATGGTTTTTAAACGCCTTAAACCAAGAACCCGTTACCAGCGTTCGTTTCAACCCGTTTAAGTATTCGGGAGAGCCGGTCTTTACATCTAGGGTCCCTGTGCCGTGGTGTAAAGAGGGGTATTGGCTGTCCGAACGTCCTAATTTTACGTTAGACCCGCTTTTCCATGCCGGAGTTTATTATGTGCAAGAGGCGGGCTCGCTATTTTTGGACCACGTATTGCGTACACACGTATCTTCACCGGTGTTGGCCCTTGATTTATGTGCGGCACCGGGGGGAAAGTCTACCTTGATGCGCGCAGCCTTGCCCGAAGGTTCTGTGCTAATTAGCAACGAGCCGGACCGCCGCCGCGCGAATATACTCTTGGAAAATATGCTTAAACAAGGCCACCCGGACGTACTTGTAACGCACAATTACGCGCATGATTTTGCCAAAACGGATTGGATGTTTGACGTGATTTTGACCGACGTGCCTTGCTCGGGCGAAGGGCTTTTTCGCCGGGATGAGGGGGCTGTTAACGAGTGGAGTTTATCCAATGTGCAATTTTGCCAACGACGCCAACGTCAAATTCTGCAAGATGTTTGGCCGTGCTTGCGCCCTGGCGGTTTTTTAATTTACAGTACGTGTACGTTTAACACTTGCGAAAACGAAGAAAACGTGCGCTTTATAGCGGAAGAATTGGGTGCGGAAATTTTACCCGTTCCTATAAACCCCACGTGGCAAATCACCGGCTCTTTGCTTGGCGGCTTTGACGGCCCGGTGTATCGTTTTATCCCCGGCCTTACACAAAGCGAGGGCCTTTTTATGGCGGTGCTGCGTAAAAAGGGAACGCCGAGTAGGCCGCCTTTGTTGCCGGGAACCGCCAGACGACACGCGCAAACCCACCGCTTAATTCATTTGTTGTCCGATGGTATGCCACAGCCCGAACAAAAAGGAAAAGAACAAATACCTTCCGTCGCGCAGGCGCTTTGCGTCAATCTGCCGCCGGACAAATATCCGCGCGTGGAACTGTCTTTAGAACAAGCACGTCGCTACTTGCACCGCGAAAGTTTTACCTTACCCGCCGCTACTCCCCAAGGGTTTGTTGTGGTCACGTACAAAAACCATCCGCTTGGATTTATGAAAAATTTAGGCGACAGAGCCAATAATTTGTATCCCAAAAATTGGGCCATACGCAAATTGTAAAATTGCTACAATGAAATAAAATTACTTAATAGGAGTATTTATGTCCCATATTCTACGAACTTCTTTTTTAGGAATTGATTTTGAAAACCCGTTTTTGCTCGCGTCAGCACCTCCGACGGCTTTGGTAGAAAGCATTGACAAGGCTTTTGAAATGGGGTGGGGAGGAGCCGTCCTTAAAACAATCACTCCCGACGATTTGGAGATGAACGAGGCCAGTCCGCGTTATGCTGTTTTGCAAGATAAAAAACGCATTATCGGGTTTCAAAATATTGAGTTGTTAAGTCACCAAACCGTTAAATACTGGTGTGACGGAATTAAGTTCTTAAAACAAAAACATCCACACAAAGTTGTCATTGCCAGCATCATGGCTCCTGTGACTAAAGACGCTTGGCAAGATTTGGTTAGAACGCTTAATAATACGCCGGCCGATGCGTTTGAACTTAATTTTTCATGTCCGCACGGTATGCCGGAAAAAGGAATCGGTATGGCTATCGGCACGGATGCCGATATCTCTGCCCAAATTACACGTTGGGTTAAAGAAGTAGCCCAAAAACCGGTATTTGTTAAACTTTCCCCCAACGTAACCGATATTGTCCGCATAGCCCGTTCGGTAGAAAATGCCCAGGCGGACGGCTTGGCTGCTATCAACACCGTGCAGGGATTTATGGGGATAGACCTAAATACGTTTGACCCGATACTTAACGTCAACGGCAAAACCGCGTACGGCGGGTGTTCCGGGCCGATAGTTAAACCGATAGGACTCCGTTGCGTGGCACAAATTCGTCAAGTCAGTAGACTGCCCATTTTGGGTCAAGGTGGAATTTCCAACTGGGAAGATGCCGCGCAATATATAGCTGTCGGAGCGGACGCCGTACAAGTTTGTACGGAAGTTATGCTAAACGGTTATAAGGTTATCGGCCCGATGGTAAAAGGGTTGCAATCTTATTTGGACGAAAAAGGATTTGCTGATTTAAGTGTCCTTAAAAATAAAGCGATTGAGCGCATTAGCTCGCACAAAGATTTACAAAAAACGCCGCTCACGTATCCGCAAATTACGCATGATAAATGCGGCCGTTGCGGCAAATGCGTAACTATTTGTAGCGAGTCCGAACATCAGGCCCTGCGCTTAGAAGACGGATATATTACCCTGGATAAAACCCGTTGTGTCGGATGTGGTTTGTGCCGGTTTGTTTGCCCGGCCGGGGCTATCATCCCTGAAAAACAGAATTGATGCTTTTTGCTTCGCGCAGAAGAGCCGTCCCTTACATTTGTAAGGGACGGTTTTTCAGGTATGAGATTTTTTACCGGTAAATCGTTTTAAGATAAGCGGATAGAGTGCAATAATATAAAATACAATAACGGCTGACCACACCAAGGAACCCGCTTGCGCTCCGAACAAGTGTTTAAGGGGTTTGCCTGCAAAGGCAAGCAGCAAGTACAACGGAAGAAGCCCGGCAAGGCAATAAGCAACCCCTTTTAGATTTAATCCGGTCTCTTTAAAACGTATCCATGTCTTTTCTATATAACGTGCCGCACAAAAAGCCAGTAACGCGCCAATACCCTCAAACGCTCCTTTAAGCATTTTATGCGGATTTACTAGCAATTTGCCGTTTACATAATCTAGCGGATAAGGTTTATAAAGTATATAAATAATTGCCAAGACGCACACGGTCGCGGTAAGAAGAAGCCATTTGTTTTCTTTCTCTGGGTGTTTTTCAAAGTAAGCATTCGCTTTCCAAACTGCGCCTAAACAACCCACGCTTAATAGAAACCCTACGACTACATCTTGCGGTGTATGAACGCCTAAGTAGTTGCGCGAGAGTCCGGTCAGTAGGGCTAATATCACACAAATTATTGTTAAAATTTTCGTTTGTTTTTTCTGCCAAAAAGCTAGACCGGATCCTAAATACATTGCTGTTCCCATGGTTGTATGCCGGCTGGGAAACGAATAACTGCTAGGCAGTGATTTTACTGCTGGAACAATGCGGGGGTCTTTTACCCACGGACGGTACACGCACGCGGTTAGTTTAATCAGGGCTGTCAAAAATTCGCATAAGAACAAAGCTTCCAATGTCAAAAGTCCGCGTTTTTTATCCCAACCCCAATAAATAAAAACCGGAAAAAGTAGCAAGTAAGAAATGCTAAATGCCGATAACTCTTGCATAAACGGAGTGAAAACTCCGTGTGTACTCAGGCGGAAATCTTGCCACCAAAGAAGATAGTTGATATCCATAGTCGTTTGTCCGTTAAAAAATAGCACAGATGCCAAACAGTAATGAGAATCCGATTAACATCATTATTGGTGTATCCATAGAATGAGGTGAAAAAGCTTCGGCCAAGGTCATTACTGGGGGAAATACGATAAGCGCCGTCAAAAACTCTTTTGGATTAGCAAATTGTCTGCTGTATAGCAGTAAGAATAGAAGCGCACAAATATACACACATGCACTTCCCGCGTAAGAACGAACGTACCTATTTTTCAGATTCCAAGAAGGGACTATATATTTTTTCTTTCCTAGATATGTGCCGACCGGTTCAGCCAATCCGTCCCCGATGGCAACAGTAAACACGACAACAGCGGCCAGCAGCGGTAAATTTAAATATGTTTCAAAAACTTGCTTAAAAATGGTAATAATCAATAATCCCGGTAACATATTGCCCAACACGATCCACTTAAGCGTATTGGGGCGGTCTTCCACCCGATCTAATGAGTTAAATTGCAGCATAAAAAATGTGGAAGACTCGCGTATGGGCTTTATCAGTACCAGAAACATAAGCAGTACAAATAATGATTCCCACAAGTGCGGCAAGATGCCCAAGGGTTCCGTCGGCGGACTTAACAAGGGCACTAAATAGGCGGCAAAATGCTGGATTTTACGCGTATAGTTTACTTTAAACCATTTATTCTTTGGAGTAGTAATATATCCCTTTTCATCTACGTTGCAGTAGTGTCTGCATAACATCCCGCCAAAGAGAGCCAATAGCATCATTATGCACAACTTGACGGCGGTACGTAGGAAAAAGGCCTTTGCATTAAATATGCTGGGGTCAAAAAGGATTGTCCACACGAGCAGTATTGCAAATAGGACCAGCCAGAGTATTAAAAAAGTTAAATCAAAGGTCTGTGTCCATTTGGCATCATAATTTCCGGCGGCATCGCCAGGCATAAGCACTTTGTCTTGCATAAAAACCTCGCTCGCCTACTCTACATCAAAGTTGAAATAGGTGTCTTTGTACGGTTCATCTTTGAGTGTAAAGTGCCACCACTCCGAATCAATGCCTTGAAAGCCCGCTTTTTCCATAGCTTTTCTTAAAATCTCGCGGTTCTTTTTTTGTTTTTTGGAAATTTTTTTGTAATCGGGGTGGGAAATTTCCGAGAATAAATCAAACGTGCCGCCCATATCCACAAAGCCGCCGTTCTTTTTAATAATCGTTAAATCAACGGTGCTTCCGCGGCTGTGGCCTGATTTGGCCATAATATAATTTCCTTCCAATAAATTGGATTTCTCCAAAGTAGGATAGAAAGATTTGTCGCCGGGGTCGCTAGGGTCGTTGATCCATGCCACAAAATTATCTACCGCTTTTTGCGGACGGTAGGTATCCCAAATTAAGATGCGGTAGCCTTGTTGGCGTAAATCTTCCGCCGCCTGGGCCAGGGCGGCCAAGGCTTTCTTAGTCATGTAAGCCCGGGGGGCTTTGTAACCGTTTATTTTGTTTCCCGTAAAATTATAGGGGGAATAATACCGAATATCGTATACGGCATCATCAATAACGGTGCTAACTTCGGCGAAGTCGCTTTTATTGGTAGAAATAGTATCGGCCCACATAGGTACAGCACAACTTGCAACCAGTAATAGAGCAATTGCCACTTTTTTCATATTTTCTCTCCTGTAATGAGGTATAAAATAACTATATCAAAAAATAATATCGGTTACAAACATAAATTAATAAGGGTTGTATTTCCGGCTATCCTTTTAGGTACAATATACATATGACGTTTAAACTTGTTTCCGATTTTAAGCCGGCGGGGGACCAACCCAAAGCCATTGACGCGCTCACGCGCGGCGTGTTGGACGGTAAAAAACGCCAAACGCTACTAGGTGTAACGGGTTCGGGCAAGACGTTTACTATGGCAAACGTTATCGCGCGGCTCAATAAACCCACGCTTATTTTATCGCCCAACAAGGTGCTTGCCGCGCAACTCTACGCCGAGTTTAAACAATTCTTCCCCGAAAATGCCGTAGAGTATTTTATTTCTTATTACGATTATTACCAGCCCGAGGCCTACATCCCGCAGACGGACACCTATATTGAAAAAGACTCCGCTATTAACGAGCATATTGATAAACTGCGTTTGAAGGCGACTACGTCTTTAACGTCGCGTAAGGACGTGATTGTGGTGGCGTCGGTATCGTGCATTTACAATATCGGCTCGCCGGACAGTTTCCGCGAAATGCGTATTTACGTCAAACAAGGTATGGATATGACGCGCGCACAACTTTCCGGCCACCTCATCAAAATCCAGTACCACCGGAGCGATGTGGAATTTTTATCCGGCCAGTTTCGCACGCGCGGCCCGAATATAGATGTGATGACGCCGTATAGTCAAAATGCGATACGCCTGGAAATTGCCGGGCGGACGATTGCCCATATTTACGAGATACACCCTATCACGGGTAATGTGCTGGCCGAGTTAAAAGAAGCGTGGATTTATCCGGCTAAACATTTTGTGGCGACGGACGAAGACACCCAAAACGCTATTGAACAAATCCGCCAAGATTTACAAGTGCGCCATGCAGAACTATTAAAAATGGGCAAAGAAATGGAAGCGTACCGTCTGAAACAACGCACGGAATATGATTTGGAAATGCTTGAGCAAGCCGGGTTTTGCAGCGGCATAGAAAATTATTCGCGCTATATGGACGGTCGCCAACCCGGCGAGCGGCCCTCTACGCTGATTGACTACTTTAAAAAATACGACGATTTTTTGCTCATGGTGGACGAATCGCACGTGGCCCTGCCGCAAGTGCGCGGCATGTTTAACGGCGACCGGGCCCGCAAGCAAATGTTGGTAGATTTTGGTTTCCGTTTGCCTTCGGCGTTGGATAACCGCCCGCTTAAATTTGAAGAATTTGAAAGTTTAATGCCGTCCACGGTTTTCGTTTCCGCCACGCCCGGACCGTATGAGCTGACCGTGTGCGGTAATAATATTGTGGAGCAAGTTATCCGTCCTACCGGGCTGGTGGATCCGAAGGTGGAAGTCCACCCCACCGCCGGACAGATTGATCATTTGGTCGGTAAAATTAAAGAACATGCGGATAAAAAAGAGCGCACGTTGGTCCTGGCACTTACCAAAAAAACCGCGGAAGATTTAAGTACCTATTTTACGGAGCACAACATCAAAACGCGCTATTTGCACTCGGACATTGAAGCCCTGGACCGTGTGGAAATTTTAAAAGAATTTCGGCAAGGGAAATTTGATGTGCTCGTGGGTATTAACCTTTTGCGCGAGGGAATTGATATCCCGCAGGTAGGGCTTGTGGCTATTTTGGGTGCGGATAACGAGGGCTTTTTGCGAAACACGACGACGCTTATTCAAATTTCCGGCCGTGCGGCGCGTAACGCGGGCGGCGAAGTAATTTTATATGCCGACCGAAAAACTGATTCTATTAAATACGCGCTAAACGAAATGAACCGCCGGCGCGAACTGCAAGAAGCGTATAATAAAGAACATCACATCACGCCCAAAACTATCCAAAAAGCGGAAGTGGAACTGAAAGAATTTGAACAGCAAGCCAAAACAAGTGCGTTTGGTATTTTGGCGGATTCGTTGCCTGCCCCGACGGCAAAAAATATTAAAATGGTAGAAAAAGATTTAGAGCAACAAATGCGCGACGCGGCCGATGCGCTTAATTTTGAATTGGCGGCCGAGCTGCGCGACAGACTATTTGAACTCAGACAAATGAAATTAAAATAAAAGGAAAAATTTATGCAAAATTCGTTAACTGTAAAATCAGTAACCAAAGTGATTGGATTGGAAAGTACGGATAGTACGCAAAACGTAGCTAAAGAATTGGCGCTTGCCGGCGAGCCGGAAGGCACCCTGGTGCTGGCGTGCCACCAAACTGCCGGGCGCGGCCGCTACGAGCGGAGTTTTGACTCCGGTGAAGGGGGCGTCTATTTTACGCTCATTTTACGTCCTAAAAAACCGGCGGCGTGTAACGCCTCCTTGAGCGTTCGTGTGGGGCAAGTGGTGGCTAAAACATTAACGGATATGTTTGGTTTTAAAACTAAAATTAAAGAACCCAATGATGTTTTAGCGTGGGATAAAAAGTCGCACGGGTGGAAAAAGATTTGCGGTATTTTGATAGAAACTTCCGCCGGAGAAAGTGCGGATCACTGGGTGTTGGTGGGCGTGGGAGTAAATGTAAATAACCGGTTGCCGGCCGCTCTTACAAAGACGGCTGTTAGCGTTAAGAATTTGGTCGGACAAGAAGTGTTGAAAGAAATTTTCTTGGAGGAGCTTTTAGATAATTTTTGGAAAGATTATGCCTGTTGGCTGCTTTCTTGCCGCTAAAATAGCTTACACATAGCAAAGGCCGCGTACAAACGCGGCCTTTATCAAAAAGTTTCTTTAACTTTTATTCATCGCCAATAGCCTGTTTGACTTTGATGATAAAATCTTTGAGCACAAACGGTTTCGCACAAAACCCTTTCACTTGCGGATACGGGGTGAACATCCGTTCCGATTCCAGTAAAGCAGATGTAACGATTACCGGAATGGAAGAGAGAAATTCATCCTCATGCATAATGCGTACAATGCTGGCGCCGTCAAGCCCGGGCAGCATAACATCCAAAATAATCAAGTGCGGCCCCACCTGTTTAATGGCGGCAATAGCATCCCGGCCGGATTGGCATGTATGTACTTCATACCCCTCGCGTGCAAGCACGAGGTGTAAGAGTTCAATGATAGCGGGCTCATCTTCTATGATTAAAATTTTCTTTTTCATGGTGGTTCCCTATACTCCACTATATTTATTATACTTTTTTATATGACAAAAAAAAGCTTTCATGCATCCGTATTGCCGCGTATGCGGGCTTTTGCTGCCCGGCTTATCGGCCGTTCCGACGCGGTTTTAGTGGGGTTGAGCGGGGGGGCTGACTCGGTGTGTTTGCTGCATTTTTTGCATTATTTATCTAAAGAAAAGCATTTTCGTTTAGCGGCTTTACACGTTAATCACGGCTTGCGCGGCAAAGCCGCTTTGGCAGACCAGCGCTTTTGTAAAGAGCTATGCCAAACCCTGGAAATAGAATTTTTTTCACAAAAAGCGGCGGTTAAAAAAGTGGCGCGCGAGCTCAAATTAAGCCCGGAACACGCCGCGCGTAAAGCGCGCTATGCCGTGTTTTCAAAAGTGGCCCGCTCATGGGGAGCTACCAAATTAGCACTGGGCCACCACCAAGATGATCAAGCCGAAACAATTTTGCTTAATTTATTACGCGGAACACAAATCAAAGGGCTGACCGGTATCCCGCTGCGCCGTCCATTAACTCCGACGGTGGAAATTATCCGTCCGCTTTTATGTATTACTCGTAAAGAAACCGAAGCGTACCTAAAAAACAATCATCTTACCCATATTACCGACCAAAGTAATTTTGATGATAAGTTTACCCGTAACTGGGTGCGGGGAACGCTCCTTCCTTTGTTGGAAACTAAACAGCCGCAAATTAAAAAACACTTGGCGCAAATGGCACAGCAAATTGCCGATCTGACGAGCGGAAAATAATAGTTTTCTTTCGTCTAAATTTGATAGTATATATCTATGGGAAGTAGTGTGTTGGAGCAAGCCCGCTTGGCGGGCGCAAAAGTCACAGGTCTTACATTTCGGTCGCAGGAAGTGCGTCCCGGATTCGTGTTTTTTGCGCTCAAGGGGGCCAACGCGGACGGCAACACTTTTATCCCGGAAGCTGTTAGGCGCGGGGCTTCGCTGGTCGTATCCGAACAACCGCTGCAAACTTCCTTGTCTGTTCCGTTTTATCAATCTACCGATATAGATAAAGATATGGCTGACGCCGCGTATGAGTTTTACGGGCGCCCATCGGATGCATTACGTATGATTGGCGTGACCGGCACCAAAGGTAAAACTTCTATTGCCTATTTAGTAGAAAGTATTTTGACGGCTGCCGGACAAAAAGTCGGTGCGCTTGGGACCGTCAGTTACCGCATCGGCGGCCGCAAAATTTGTGATGCCCCGAACACCACCCCGGCGGCACTACCGCTTTTTAATTTGTTGGCCGAAATGAAGAAGGAAAATTGCCAAACGGTCGTGATGGAAGTTTCTTCCCACGCGTTAGAACTTCAGCGCGTACGTCATATCTGGTACGACACGGCAATTTTTACTAACTTACAGCGCGACCATTTAGATTTTCACCAAACCTTTGAAAATTATTTTAATGCGAAAGTAAAGCTGTTTAACAATTTGGTTGATCCCCAAAATCCCAAACCAAACCGTACCGCCGTTATCAATGCGGACGATCCGTACGGACAGAAGTTAATTAATTTATTGCAAGACCGCGTGCGTGTGGTTACGTTTGGCTTGGAACAAAAAGCCGATTTCTGTGCAACCAACATCCGCGAATTTCTAACCCATACTAAGTTTGAAGTAAATGGTCGTAAAGCCCGTATTAGCTTGCTGGGCAGACATAATGTGTATAATGCGCTGGCCGCTTGGGCTGCCGCCTTTGCAAACGGCGTGCCGACGGAAAAAATCGTACAGGGCCTGGCTGCACTGCCCGGTGTGCCGGGACGTATGGAGCGTATAAATGCGGGGCAAGATTTTTTGCTTTTGTGGATTTTGCATATACCAATGAATCACTTGCGCGCGCTTTTGCAACGGTGGCTCCCTTTAAGAAAGGCAAGATTTTTGTGGTTTTCGGTTGCGGCGGTCAACGCGACCGCACCAAACGCCCGTTGATGGGGCGCACGGCTTGTACGCAGGCCGATTACGTTTTTTTAACCAACGACAACCCGCGTTGCGAAGCCCCCCAACAAATTTTTAAGGATATCCTGGCCGGCATGGAGGGTTGTACAAATTACGAAATCGTGCCCGACCGCGCCGAAGCTATCCGCCGTGCCTTAAGCACCGCACAAAAAGACGATATTGTGATCGTAGCCGGAAAAGGACACGAAAATTATCAATTAGTCGGTACGGAAAAACGTCATTTTTCCGACCAGGAAGTTATCCGAGAGTTTTTAAAGGAGAAAGCCCGTGTTTAAACCGCAACTGTGGAAAGGCAAAAAAGCAGGGGTGTTGGGGTTTGGTAAAAGCGGTCGCGCTGCAGCGGAACTGCTTTATGCCAGTGGTATTACGGTTCTTATCAGCGAAGAATCTCCTTTGCCTAAGAGTGCTTTATCCGTGATAGCAAAAGGGATATCGGTAGAAACAGGCGGGCATAGCCCGGCTTTGTTTGATTGCGATTTTTGGGTCAAAAGCCCCGGTGTATTACCGCATGCGGCGGTATTACAAGAGGCTAAAAAACGCAAAATTCCCGTCTATAGCGAGCTGGAAGTAGCCCTGGCTTTTATGCCTAAAAAAGCACGCATTTTTGCAGTTACCGGCACCAACGGCAAAACCACTACAACGGCTTTGCTTGGCAGTATTTTGAAAGATTACGCGCGCGAAGAACAAGGGAACAAACGCAATGTGTTTGTGTGTGGCAATATCGGCAATCCCGTTTCGCTGTGTGCCACCCAAGTCCGCCCCGGGGATGATGTGGTAATAGAAGTCTCCAGTTATCAATTGGAAGACAGCACGTATTTCCGCCCGCATGTGGCGTGTTTGCTAAACATCACGCCCGACCATTTGGAACATCACGGCAGCATGCGTAATTATATTAAAGCCAAAGGCAAAATTTTCAAAAATCAACGCAGTAACGATATTTTAGTTATTAACGGAACAGACGTATCTTGTGCCGAACTGGCAGAAAAAGCCAAAAGCCGCGTGCTGGCTTTTTCTACCCACCCCAAACACTTGCTTAAAACCGCTGTGTTTTTTGACGGAGATGAACTCGTTTTTAGCGAAGGACAACTGTTACGCGCGCCGCATTTGCAAGGTATCCACAATGTAGAAAATGCCATGGCCGCGGCCTTGATGGCGCTTAGTTGCGGGGTGCCGACCCAAACCATCCAAAAAGTATTTGATTCCTTTCAGGCCATGGAACACCGTATTGAACAGTTCGCGTATCACCGGGGGGTTACGTATGTAAATGACTCCAAGGCTACCAATTTAGATTCTACGATTACTGCTTTAAAAAGTTTTGAAAAATGCGGCAATATATGGCTGATTTTGGGCGGACGCGATAAAGGCGCTTCGTACGAAGTGCTGTTGCCGTACCTGAAGGATTATTGCAAAAAAGTGCTGACTATCGGCGAGGCCATGGAAAAAATTGAGCGCGAACTGCCCGGCTATCCGGTGGTGCGTTGTTATACATTGGACAAAGCGGTGGAAACGGCAATGAACGGAGCCGTACGCGGAGATGTGGTACTTCTTTCTCCGGCGTGCGCGTCGTTTGACCAATTTAAAAGTTTTGAACACCGCGGAAAAATTTTTAAGCGTTTGGTAGATGCGCGCATTTTTAAGGAACGCACCGAAAAGAAATAAAATATAGTGTAAAAAATGCCCCGGTTACTCCGGGGCATTTTTACGTTAGTAAGTTTTTTCTAATCAATCATGCCGCCGCCTAGCACAACGTCTTCATCGTACATAACAGCGCTTTGTCCGGCGGTAATAGAAAGTTGCGGCTCGTTAAAAACGGCTTTAATACTTCCGTCATCTTGCACAGTTACGCGGGCCTTGGCGGGCAGGTGTAAATTGCGGATTTTAATTTCACAATCAAATTCAACTGCGGGCGGCTCGCCGGCTACCCAGCTGGCTTGACGGGCCGTAAGCGTATCCTTATATAAAGCTTCTTTCGGGCCGATAACCACTTGGTTTTTGGGCGCGTTGATTTCCACTACATACATGGGAGTTGCAAACCCGCTAATACCTAAACCTTTTCGTTTGCCGATTGTATAACCCCAAATGCCGTTGTGGTGCGCCACGACTTTTCCGTCTTGCGTGACGATATCGCCCGGCTTGTTGGGGAAATTTAACAGATCGTTGTAGTCGCCGCAATAAAAGTCTTGGCTGTCTTCTTTGTCGGCCACTTCCAGGCCGGCGGCACGCGCTACTTCGCGGATTTGCGGTTTTGTTTTTTCACCCAGCGGAAACAGCACGTGGGCGAGTTGTTTTTGCCCCAAACGGTGCAGGAAATAACTTTGGTCGCGCGATAAATCAACCGCTTTTTTGAGTTCGTATTTACCGGTTTTTTCGTTATAACAAACGCGTGCGTAATGCCCGGTGGCAAATTTATCAAAAGCGATACCTTGCGCACGCGCGGCGCTTGGCAATACGCCGAATTTGATAAAACTGTTACACAGCACACACGGGTTGGGCGTGCGGCCGCACGAATATTCCAGGCGGAAATTATCTAAAACTACTTTGCGGTACTGTTCGCGGCAATCTACGCAGACGTGTTCAATGCCCAGTTTTTCGGCAATCTTTTTGATGTCTGTTAAATCTTCTTTTTCCGGAGCCAAACACGCGTTTTTTTGGTATTCCCCTTTGGGGGTAGGAAGCGAAGGATCCCACACGAGCATGGTAGCTCCTACAACGTGGTATCCCTGTTCTTTAAGTAATACAGCCGTGGCGGCAGAATCTACGCCGCCGCTTAAGCCGACAAGCACAGTCTCTTTTTCCATCATAACCTCGCTAAAACAAATTTGTACTTAAGGTTGAAAGCCAAAAGGACACTTATATTTTAGTATTTTTGGAAGTAGTTTCGCAGGGAAGATGACAGCACTTTTCCGGCAAGGCCAAATATGATAGCATAAAAAGGTAGAAAAATTGGATGTGCGGGAGTTGCTTGGTAGTACCCTAAGCCAACACAATCGGCTTAGTAAAATTTAGGACTGTTTTTGGAGGGCATAAGCCCACTTTTTTGTGAAAGCAAAAAGGCTTCTGAACCAAAGATAGTCGCCCTATTGCCGATAGAAACGGACTAATTACCCGGACTTATCGGCAGGTAATCCTGTATTTGATTTGAAATCATGCAGGTAGGCGGCTGTTTATTTGAGAGTTCAGAAGCCCTCAAATAGCAGCCGCCTTTTTTGTTGGGAAAATTAAATAAGGAGGAGAGAATTATGGAACAAAATCAAATAACAGAACAGGAAATCGTGCGTGTATTAGAAGTTGTAAAGAAAATAGGATATATAAATTGGGCCGTTTGTAATAAAGAGTTATCTTCTCCTCATAAAGCTACAGTCATATTACGCGTACTTCAAAAGAGGGGCGTTATTCAAGAAGATGAAAATGGAGAATGGGCGGTAAATACAAGTCATACAATCTTAGGAACTAGTTCTATGGGAGTGACAGCCGATGTAGATGAAATGAATTTAAATAAGGAAAAGATAAAAAGGGGAAATAACAATCAACAGCCTGAATGGATAACAATATGTACTTGGATAGTTGGACTTGTTCTTTGTTGCGTATACGGAGTTGTATTTTTTAGTGATTTTTCAGATAAAAGTATTAATGTTTTTCAACGTCTTATGTTCACATTGGGGTGTAGTGTAATAGGTGCTGGAGCGGTAAATTTGATACTTTCAATATTTTATTATTCTGTCGTAGGAATTGCAAAAAGCACCGCAGCATTAACTAATAAGGGCTCACAAATATTGAGTAATATGTCAATAGCGATTACAAAACGAATCGCAAAGGCTGTGGTAAATGTGAAAAAGGATATTATGTTAGAAGAAGAAAAAAACTTACGTAAACGCGTTAATGATTTGGAGTTACAACTGTTAAAACAGCGTATACAAGCGTTGGAGAATACCCTCACACAACAAAAGAAATAAAAAATTTAAACTGCGAATTACGGCCTAGTATCTAAACATACAAATGTTAAGTCTTAATTATTATTAAAGAGATTGGTGGCAAATTTAAATAACTTAAAATATAAGGAGAAAAAGGAATGTTTATACTGATATTTTGTTTGTTGTTAGGGTGGTTTATTTTTACAGCCCATAAAGCGTACGGCAATGTAAAATTATTAGCGTCATATCAAAAACAAGCACGGATGATGACGAGTATTTTATAAAATCATGAAAAAGTTTATTATTGTAGGTTATATTGCTTTGGTAGGGTTGGGTTGTAAAACAGTGCCCTTGCAATCCAATTATTCAAATCTCCCCAGAAATGTATTGGAAGAAAAGACTCGTGCGGGAGATTTGCAAGCCGCCTTTTGGTTGGGGGATATGTATCTTTTAGGCAAAGGCGGCCCACAAGACACCCAAAAGGCATGGGCGGAGTGGAAAACGGCAAGACTGGCTTTTGAAAAAGAACCGGCCCTTATTTCGCAAACCTGGTTCAAAAAAGCATATCAAAATAATCATCCGCTGGCCATTGTATTAGAACTAATTGCTTTCGGCACAAACCCTGCAAAAATCAAAGAACCCAATGAACACTTCCTACAATCGCTTGGGAAAATCATAGATAAATTTTTATTATCGCAAGAGCAATATCCCCAATACAACGAGTTTTTGACACAGGAGCAAGAACTGTCAACTTTTTGGGGAGAAATAGCTTATACCATAGGGCAAAGATATTATGCCACAGAACAAATGCAAAACGCGTATCTGTGGGCAGACCGAGCTTGTAAATTAAAGAATAAAGATGGTTGTATTTTAGCTATGAAAACTTTTTAGGATGAAGAAAATATTTTGTATTTTGGGCATAGGGTTTATTTCGCCAATAGTATTTGCACAGACGGAAATTTTAAGCCAAAACTTTAACAAAGTGTCACTGGCGTCTGTATACGACGGCGACACATTCCGCGTGCATTTGTCGTGTAAGTACGGCGTATTTTGCAAAACGATTCCTATCCGTGTGCGTGGCGTGGATTGCCCGGAAATCAAAGGCGGTTCGGCAGAAACTAAAGCCCTAGCCAAACAAGCCAAAGCATTTACAAAAAACTTCCTCAAAAGCGGTAAGATTTTGTTGCGTAATTGCGGGCGTGATAAATACTTCCGGCTACTCTGTGATGTAAAGGTAAATGGACAAAGTCTAGGCGAAGAACTTATCAAAGCCGGACACGCTATCCCCTATGATGGCGGCACGAAAACACCGTTTCCACCTAAATTCCGCTAAAATAATTTTATTTCGTTGGGTAGGTTAGCCGGTTTTTTGGGCTGTTTGTTGACGGAGATATGCGCGTATAAGCGTTTAACGGACGGATAGATTTTCCTAAACGCTTCCACGATGCGCGGGTCAAACGATTTGCCGGCCTCATCTAAAATATACGACAAAGCTTCTTCGGTCCGCCACGCTTTTTTATACACGCGGAACACGCACAACGCATCAAACACGTCGGCTACCGTAACAATGCGCGCTTCTAACGGGATTTCTTCCCCGTGCAACCCTTTAGGATAGCCCGAGCCGTCCCATTTTTCGTGGTGATACAAGCTCATCTTATGCGCCATTTGTAATACTTTAGAGTGCGCCCCTTCCAAAATGCGTCCGCCGTAAACGGTGTGCGATTTCATGGTTTCAAATTCTTCCGGTGTTAATTTGCCGGGTTTAAGTAAAATACTGTCCGCCAACGCTACTTTGCCGATATCGTGCAAGGGGCTGGCGTTTTTGATAAGTTCCGCTTCGCTCTTGCTCATCCCGAGCGCAAGCGCGAGTAAATACGAAATGATGCTGATATTTTTTAAGTGCTGGCGGGTATCTTGCTGGTCGCGGTATTCGGCGGTGACGGCCAGGCGGTAAATGGTTTCCAGCTGGGCCACGCGCACTTCCTGGTAGAGTTTGGCAATTTCAATAGAGCCCGAGGCTAGCGTAGCCAATAAACGCAAAAGCCCTTCGTCCGTTTTATCAAACGGGGTGCCGTCTGATTTATTAGACACTTGGAAAACGCCCAATACTTCGCCGGTATTATTTTTAAGCGGCACGGCAATCGTGGCGTGTGTGCGGAAGGCGGTAACAATATCCACGTCAATAGAAAATCGGGGATCTTCGTAAGCGTTGGGTAAATTGATGGTTTGTCCGGTACGCGCGGCGAGCGAAATAAAGCCGTCGCTGCTCATCGGGATGCGGATTTCGGTATGTTCCAACCCTTTGCCTTGGGCGATTTTAGACCATAATTCTTGGGTGTCTTCGTCTTTCAAATAAATCGCGCAACGACCCACGTCCAGCATTTGCGTAATTTGCTGGGCGATGATATCCAGTAGCTTATCTAGGTGAAGTTCGGAAGAAATACGCGTGCCGAACTCTACCAGCAGACGGAGTTTTTCTTCTGCCGTCAACCTCTCGTGAGCGTGCATAGGGCCTTGCATGACATTACCTGTTCACGTGTACGAAATGCGTCGCTTGTGCCGCGGGATAGAATTTTTTTAGCACGTACGCTAATTCTAAAGCGGCCAGCCCGGATAGTGTTACCACCTGTTGGGTTTGCAACCGGGCGATTTTTTCTACTGTTTTCAAACTCATACGTGTTGCATTTTTCGGTGCAACAAACGTGTAACCGAACGCGGGCGTGTCCGCGTCCGTATAAAAACACTTTACAAAATTTTTTCCAAAAAGAGTAGTAAGAATTTTTTCCGCTTTTTCAAAGGCCGGGCCTTGCCGCTCAAAAAGCGCACTGCGCTCCAGTTGCACGCTGCCGGGGGTTGAGGGTATTTTATCGTCGGAGTCAGTGGGAAAAATATCCGTTACAAAAAGTAAATTTTGGGCCAGGTTTTGGGCGCGTTCTTGCCACAATTTCCGGCCGGAAAAAAGTTGTGGTGCGCGTTTTAAAAACAGGTAAACATCCACGCTGTCTGTCAGCAGGGGGCGTTTTCCGTTGCCTGTTTTTGCGTGGCGCGCAAGCAGTTTTCGCAACATCTTGCGGCTTTGGCGCAGGTCCCCATACACGTATGAAAAAAGCCCGGTGGCGGTATTTTGCCAAGTTTCGGTACGGTATTTTTTTTGAGCCAAACGCAAGGTGGCTAACGCGATATTTGGCAAAATAAATTCGGCTTCTAAGGAAGGCAGATAAATTAACTCCGGGTTTTCTTGGTTGGCTTGCACATTGGCTTTGGCTAAAACTTTAGCCAAGGGAATAATTCGTGCGGGCAAAACATCGTCCAGGTGGTTTATCCACGTCAGCCCGGGCAAGTGTGTAATTTGAAACAGCCACGCAATTTTAACCACCCATAGCCGGCGTAAGATAAGTGCGGTTCGGGTAAGCGTGCTAAACAAGCGCGGCTTATGGTCGCGCAGTTGCAGAAAACTTTGCAACAGACGCGGCAGGACACGCAAGCCAAGCGCACGGCGCATTTCCAACACATGCTCGGCGGTAGGCACCTGCGCGGCACATGCCTCATTACAACGGCCGCACAATGTGCAAGAAATAAGTGCTTCACGCAAGACACGATTTTCTTTGTTTAATTTAATTTTTCCTTCCAGACACAGCCGCAAAATTTGATTGCGTCCGCGCGGGGAAAAATTTTCTTGATGATATAGTTGATATGTCGGACAAACAGCCGCGCAGATGCCGCAACGGTTGCAAGCGGATACGGAATTATAAAGCGTTTTGTTGCCTAGCGAGGTTTGTAATTCTTCCACATGCCGCCGGGGGAAAAGCGGCTCTAAACACGGATCATTGAACATGGGCTGTTTCCTCCGGTATTTTCAACAGATTTTTAGGGTCTAATTCTTTTTTCATCCGCTTGTATAGTTCATTTTGCCGGAGCGGTACAAAAGGGTTGGCTGTTAGGGGGGCAGGTTTTACCGCATAAATTTTAAATGTAAGTTCGGTTACTACCCCCCATGCGCCTTGGGCTCCGGCAAACAGACGCAGCAAATTATATCCGGCGGCATTTTTGGTTAATTTCCCGCCGTAACGTACGCAAGAACCGTTGGGCAACAGTGCCTGCAAGCCGGTTGTATGGGCGTAAAACGCCGGGTAACAGCCGGAGGAGAAGGCCCCTCCTAAGGTGCCTTTTTCTTCGGGAAGCACGCTGTAAACGCCGTGTTTTTTTAACGTACGTGCCAGTTGCTTTAAAGTAACGCCGGCTTGCGCGGTGACGGTGTAATTAGTTAAATCAATATCCACAATTTCGTTTAATTCTTTAACGGAAAGAAAGGTTTCTTGGGTTTGCAAAACGGCATTTGTGCCGGTGATAAAAAACGGTTTTTCTGACGCAAGTTGCTGTTTAAATTGTTGCTGAAAGTTCTGTAATTTGCCGGGCTCGTTCTTAGCCGTGCCGGCTGTTTTTTCCGCATAATCAACGGGGATAATTTTGCAAGGATTGGCCAAATCTTCCGGGTCAAAAGCGTGCTTGATGTGGCTAAACAAATCAAGCGTATCCTGATTATATTGGCAGGCCAGCATGCTGCGTTTCTCTACGCCGATGCCGTGTTCGCCCGACACGGTGCCGCCCGCGTCTATACACGCTTGTAGAATAAGTTTGGCTACCTTTCCGGCCCGTTGTGTTTCAATAGAGTTACGTTCGTCAAAAATCAGTTGCGGGTGGAAGTTCCCGTCCCCGGCGTGAAAGAGTAAGCTGGCGGTCATATTATGTTGCGCTAAAATTTGGCGAACTTTTCTAAGCGTACCCGGCAGTTCGCTGCGCGGAACGGTACCGTCGCACACCAACACATTGGGGGCCAACCGTGCCATGGCGTTGTAAGCATTTTGACGGGAGTGCCACCATAAAGCCGCTTGATTGTTTTGTGCGGCTTGTATTTTCAGCGCGTGATTTTGCCGGCAAACTTCTTGTACGATTTTTTCTTCCTTTTCAAGAGACCTTTTCTCGCCGTCTAATTCCAGTAATAAAGCGGCGCCGGCGTTTGTCGGAAAACCGGCCGGGGCCATTTGTTCCACTGTCTGAGTAGTCAGTTGGTCCATAGCTTCCATACAGCGGGGAATAATGCCTCGGGCGGTCAAATCAGTGACGGTTTGTACGCAGTCTTCCAACGTAGGGAAGGCGGACAAGAAGGTACGCACGTGTTTGGGAGTAGGCAAAATTTTTACTTTGAGTTGGGTGACAATGCCCAAAGTGCCTTCGCTGCCGCACAAAAGCCCCACCCAGTCGGGGCCGGTTTCTTGGCGTGCAAGCGTTTGCGTTTTGCCGTCGGGCAAAACAAGTGTAATTTCCAGCACGTGGTCCAATGTGCCGCCGTATTTTAAACACCGGGCCCCGCTGGCATTTTGCGCTAAATTACCGCCCAGCGTACATGCTTTTTGGCTGGCGGGATCCGGTGCGTAGAAAAATCCAAGCGGCTTTAGTTCCCGGCCGAGTTGTGCCGTAACCACACCGGGTTCTACCAGCGCATAGCCTGCTTGCGTGTTAATTTGCAATATGTTGGTAAGGGCCGCCAAATTTAAAACAGCGCCGCCTTTGGGAGTGCTGCAGCTGCCGGCGTGATTAGTGGCACCGGCGCGGGCTACAAACGGAATATGATGTCGGTGCAAAATTTTAACAACACGGGCGACTTGTTCGGCTTTTGTGAGGTGGATAACCACATCGGGCCGCATACGCGACAAAGAACAATCATACGCATGTAGCAAGACGGAAACGTCGTCCGTACATACGTTTTGCTGGCCGACCGCGCGTTTTAGTGCGCGCAAAGTGGAGGCGGGTATGTGCATAATAATCGCAGTTGTGCTAAGTTTTGTATACTATATTATAGTATATGCAAACACCCAAACGCGGAAAAAGACTTATTGTTGTGGGCGATGTGCACGGCCAGTATCAGCCGCTGGTGACTCTGTTGCAACATGCGGGAGTGATAGACAGCAAGCTAAACTGGACGGGCGGACACGACAGGCTTATCCAAATGGGCGATATTTTGGACCGCGGCCCCAACGCAGAAGAAGCCAATAATTTATTAGATAAAATTCAAGTTCAAGCCATGCAAGCCGGCGGCGAAGTGATTCGGCTGGTGGGTAATCACGAGTTAGAAGTATTGCTTTCCAATTTTTCCATTTCCGGTTTAAACGGCGTGGATGCCATCCATTTGCGCGACAAATTAACCCGCCGGGTGGAAACCGGGCAAATGCGCGCGGCGTATGCGTATAAGGGATTTCTTTTCACACACGCGGGTGTAACGCGTAAGCTCTACAAGATTTTTCAAATGCAGTTGGATGATCCCAATGCATATAATATATCGGTGCTTATCAATTTAATTTTTAGAGAGTCTATCAAACACCAATTTTTTAAACATCCCATTTTTAACATCAGTTTAAGCCGGGCCGGGTCGGATAAGTTCGGTGGTATCTTTTGGGAAGATTTGCTGGATTTAGTCAATTCGTTTGAGCAAAGCCCGGTGTGGCAAATTGTCGGGCACACGCAAGTGGAACATATTATTATAGACCAAGTTTCCCGCCTAATAGCGGTAGATGTGGGGCTTTACCGACGTATGCAGTATCTGGTAATAGACGAAAATAATAAATTGCAAATTTGCGAAGCGCCTCAAGTGTAAAGGGCGGTTTGTTCCGGCTTGACTTATCATCACAGTTTTAATAGACTAAAAGTAATTGCTATAGCGTAAAGGCAAAAGCGATCAAGGGCGTTGTGCCTAAAAAGTCTTTGCGTGTATAGAAAGGTGCCCGGAGAGGGAACTCTTTGGGTGGCCGGAATTTCTGGAGGGACAGTATGAAACAAAGCACGAAAGGGTTTTCCCTGTCGGAGTTATTGATTGTCGTTATTGTTATTGGGATATTGGCGGCGGTGGTGTTGCCGCGGTATAACAAGTCGTTGGAAACGCGCAAAACTACGGAAGCGGAAAATATTATGGAAGCGGTGCGTACGGAACAAGAGCGCCGCTGTGCGTTAAGCAAGACCTATGCGGGGGACATAGCGCAATTAACCGACATTGTGCCAAA
>JAGCMD010000031.1 GCA_017646765.1 Elusimicrobiaceae bacterium
CGCACTTTGCGCAAGCATTAAAACGCATTTTCCCACGGCCGTTATACAATTAACCCGCGCCGCCGGGCACGCCACCGAACTGGCGCGCCGAGCAGCCGCCCAAAACGCAGAGGCGGTCGTTGCTATCGGCGGCGATGGAACCATTAACGAAACCGCCCGCGGACTTATCGGCACGCAAACGGCCCTAGGCGTTATTCCGCGCGGCTCGGGCAACGGTTTTGCCAGAGAACTGGGCATGCCGCTTGATTTCAACCAAGCACTGTCCGCATTAGCGCACGCGAACATACAACCGTGCGATGCCGGCACAGCCAACAACGAACTTTTTTTAAATGTCTGCGGCGTTGGGATAGAGGCCGAAATTGCGTGGCAATTTATGCAGCACGGTAAAACCGGCGCACGCGGAAAATGGCCCTATTTCAAAATAGGTGCAAAAACTGTTTTCACTTACCAACCGCCCACCTTTGACTTGGAAATAGACGGCACTCACACACAAGCAGCACCGCTCACGCTTGTATTTGCCAACGGGCGGCAATACGGCAGCAACTTTAAAATTGCCCCACAAGCTGATTTTTCGGACGGATTGTTGGATATGGTATCCGTGCGCAATGCCCCCAAGTGGGAAATGGCCCTAGCCTTACCCGGTTTTTTTACCGACACGTGGCGTCCGTTTGGTATTACTCATACCACCCAGGTTAAACACGTCATAATTTCGCGCGAAGGCAGTTTCCCCTATCACATTGACGGAGAACCGCGCCAAGCGCAAAACACCTTAGAGATTACGGTTAAACCGCACGCCTTGCAAGTACTATTTGCGGAGGGAAAATGACCGCCAAACGCCGCTCTACCCGCCGGAAAAGTTATTCCAAAAAACAAATTAAATTTTGGGCGTCGGTTATTATTACCGTTATTTTGTATTTTATGCAACAGCAGGGCAAACCGTTAAGCAAAACCGGCCCGGTGGAAGGGGAGCAAACTTTTGAAGATGTTTCCGTTGCCTCTATTTACGACGGAGATACATTTAAAATCAATTTAAATTGTTCCCTTGCGGTGTATTGCGAAAAAGTCCCCGTGCGCGTGCGCGGCGTAGACACACCGGAAATAAAGGGCAAGACACAGCGCGAGAAAAACCTTGCACAAAAAGCCAAAGAATTTACAAAAGAATTTTTAAGCGTGGCCCCGGTATCGCTATCTAACTGCGGACGGGACAAATACTTCCGCTTACTGTGTGATGTTACTAACGGCGAAGGGAAAGACTTGGCGCGCGAACTTATCAAGCGCGACTTGGGCTATGCATATCAAGGCGGCACGAAAAGCAAAAAGTATCAGTAGCACACTCGTGTTATAACGTTATAAAACAATACGGTAAAAAGTTAAATCAAGTTTGGAGTAACCGTCGGTTTTACTCCTTGGCAGGGTTCCCACCGTTTTCATAATAACAGTCATTTCGCCGGGCACAAAACACCTTTTTAACCTAAAAAACGGTTTGATTTTTATTCGCTATATTATAAAATAAGGTTATGGAAACACTTACAAAACAAACCATTACCGCTTTATTGGATGCCGCCCAGGAAGTGCGGGAAAATTCCTACTCGCCTTATTCGCATTTTAAAGTGGGTGCGGCCGTGCTGACGCCCGACGGAAAAATCTTCTGCGGGACAAACGTGGAAAACTCTTCCTACGGCTTAACCGTATGTGCTGAACGTAACGCGATGTTCGCCGCCGCCGGGGCCGGATACCGCCGATTTAAGGCGTTGGCGCTTATTACCCAAAAGTTACCGGGGCAAAAATTTAACTCCCCTTGCGGGGCATGCCGGCAAGTGATGAGCGAGTTTATGGACGCTAAAACACCCGTTTTTATTGCCGTGCTTAACGGCAAAAAACGCGTAGTCTACCGCAAAACCTTAGGCGAGCTGATGCCGTTTCCGTTTGATAAATTTTCGGCTAAATAACCCTATGGAAAACATCTTAGTTATCGGCGGAGCAGGATATATAGGTTCACACACCGCGCGGCAGTTAGCCGCCGCCGGATATCGGCCGGTTATTTTAGACAATCTTTCCAAAGGCCACCGCCAAGCAGCTGCCGGGTTTGATTTTGAGTTGGGCGACTTTACCGATAAAGCGTGCTTGGAACGTGTTTTGCAAAAATATAATTTTGCCGCCGTGATGCACTTTGCCGCGTGTACGGAGGTGGACCGCAGCGTCAAAGACCCCGCCGTCTTTTATCAAAATAACACCGCCGGTGTACTTGCTTTGTTAAACGCGTTGACAGCCCATACTATTAAGCGGTTTGTTTTTTCTTCTTCGGCGGCTATTTTCGGCGAGCCAAAAACAGATTTAATAAATGAAAATCACCCCAAAAGCCCCATCAACCCGTACGGACACTCTAAACTGATGGTGGAGCAAATGCTTAGCGATTTTGACACGGCCTACGGCTTAAAATACGCTGCCTTGCGCTACTTTAACGCCAGCGGCAGTGACGAGAGCGGCGAAATCGGCGAGTCCCACTCGCCCGAAACGCATTTAATTGCCCGGCTCATTCAAACCGCCGCCGGCAAACAAAAGGGGTTTACTATCTTCGGCACCGATTATCCCACTTCCGACGGCACGTGCATCCGTGATTTTGTGCACGTCAATGATTTGGCCCGCGCCCACGTGCTGGCTCTTGGTAAATTACTAAATGAACCGGCCAGCCTGTGTTTTAATCTCGGTAGCGGCACCGGACACAGCGTAGCCGAAGTGGTGGAAACTGTTAAAAAAGTAACCGGCAGAAATTTTGACGTTCAAACGGCTCCCCGCCGCGCCGGAGACCCCGCCCGCCTGGTGGCGGACAACACAAAAGCCCGAAAAGTACTGGGCTGGCAACCGACGTACGATTTAACGCGTATTATTCAAACTGCTTGGCAGTGGGAAACCCACCGAAAGTATTAATTTATTCGTTTAACACCCCGAGAATTCTTGCCTTGCGGCCAACTCTCGGGGTGTTTTTATGGTCAAAAACACAATATAGGCTTATTCTTCACCGGAAGTATTTTCCGCTTCCGGTTCTTCTTCCACCGCCGCAGCGGCGGGCGCTATATGCATAGAGGCCATCAGCATATCCACCAAGCGGATATCGCTTGGGTATTGCACCAATTCGTGTGCTTTAGGCAAAGACACCCAACGTATGGCCAAAATCTCCGATGCATCATGCTTGCCGATACGCCCCAATTTTTTCATCAAATACCACTGCACCATTTTTTTAATGTGGTTGCCTTGAAACGTAAACGCATAATGCACGCGAATCATCGGGCGGATGATACCGGCTTTATAGCCCGTTTCTTCCAACACTTCGCGCAGCGCAGCCTGCCGGGGCGTTTCCCCCGCCTCAATATGGCCTTTGGGGAACGTCCACAACTTTTTCCCTTTCATATTTTTGACTTGAACAAGAAGCACTTTCTTCCCATCCAAGACAACGCCGCCGCACGAAAATTCCGAAACGATCATACACGCGTCTCCAAACAATGCGCCGCATTTAAGATTTTTTCTTCTTGTAAAATCGGGCCGTAAAACTGCACGCCCACGGGCAAACCCTTTTTATCTAGTCCAAACGGCACGTTGATACCCGCCAACCCGCCGATATTGCCGGGGCAGGTATACAAATCGGCCAAGTATAAAGAAATCGGGTTTTTACCGTTTTTGCCTAACCGAAATGCTGTCGTGGGAGAAGTAGGCGTCAACAAAACGTCCACCTGCTCAAATACTTTTTTAAAATCTTGACGGATAAGCTCGCGCACTTTCATCGCCTTTAAAAAGCACTCCTCGTAGCGTTTAGACGTCAGCGCATACGTACCGATAATAATACGCTTTTTGACTTCCAACCCGAATAACGAACGGGATTGTTCGTAATAGGTATTTAAATCTGCGGCGTTTTGTGCGCTGTATCCGTAACGGATACCATCAAAACGCCCCAAATTGGAGCTGGCCTCGGCGCTGGTGACAATATAATACACCGGGGCCGAGTATTTCGCATACGGCACGTCTACCTCTATCACTTCGGCACCGAGTTTTTTTAGTTCCTCGGCCGCCGCCAGTAACCGGGCTTTAATATCTTCATACAAACCGTCTAAAAATCCTTTAGGCAGTCCGATTTTAAGTCCTTTTAAATCGGAAGTAAATTGCTCAGTATACGCCGGAACGGGTGCTTCTAGCGAAGTAGAATCGTGCACGTCCTTACCGCTGATAACCTCCAAGCACAGCGCGGCATCTGCCACGTTGGCCGCCAGCACACCCACTTGGTCGGCACTGGAGGCAAACGCCACAATTCCGTAGCGCGAAATACGCCCATACCCGGGCTTCACGCCGACGACCCCGCAAAAACTCGCCGGTTGGCGCACCGAGCCGCCCGTATCGGTTCCAAGCGCCAGCGGCACCATCCCCGCCGCCACCGCCGCGGCACTTCCACCGGAACTGCCACCGGGTACGCGCTCGGTATCCACCGGGTTTTTTACCGGGCCGTAAACCGAAGTTTGGTTACTGCTGCCCATGGCAAATTCGTCCATATTCGTACGCCCGATAATCACCGCGTCGGCCGCCAATAATTTTTCCACGACGGTCGCCGTGTACGGTGCCACGTAATTGGCCAACATTTTAGAACAACACGTGGCTTTGTGCCCTTTGTATAAAATGTTATCTTTAATGGCTACCGGCACTCCGGCCAGCGGCCCTAATTTTTCGCCGCGGGCGCGTTTTTCGTCCACCGCTTTGGCTTGGTTAATCGCGTCCTGTTCAAATACTTCTACAAACGCGTTTATCTCCGGGTTTTTCTGCGCGATAACAGTTAGCGACTCGCGGGTAATTTGCTCGGCGGTTTTTTCGCCGGTTGAGATAGCTTTTATGATTTCGGAAACGCTCATCATACTAAAGTACCTTTTTTACCTTGGCACAATCTTGCGCTTGCTCGGCAAACTCTCCGCGCAGTTGGGCAGCTAATGTTTCGTCGCACACCGGCACGTCCGGGCGGACATGCGCCGCTTGGTTAACATTGGTTAATTTTACGTTGTCGGTATTGATGGCCGACAGTTCTTGTACCCAGTTAAAAAGTTCTTTTAATTGGGCTTCATACATATCACTTTCTTCGGGACTGATATGCATTTTGGCTAGTTTTCCGGCTAATTCTACGTCTTGTTTGGTAATGGGCATATAAATTTCCTCTTATATATATTTTATATAATAAACACCCTGTTGGCTAGGTAAATCCGCCCGGCCAACACCCCTAAAATTACATAAAGTTACGGTAGAACTTCAAACGAAACACTATCCGTTTCGTTCCCGCAGGAAACTTGCAAAACGTGTTTACCCACTTGCAAAGGCCACCAATGCCGGCAGGATGTTTTCGGTTGCTTTTTACCGTCTAATATCCAAGTACACACCTCCGCCGCACACGTGGCCTCAAAGCGTACTTTTTGCAACCCGGACGCCACCGCACTATCCCATTGATAAACATCTTTATCCGTCGGAGATAGTATCGCTGTTTTGGGCACAACGCGGGTATGATTACCGCTACAAACCTCCGGCAAGTATTGTTTTAAAAATACTTCTTCCTGCTTGTGCGTGCAAGAAGGTCCGGCCAAAAGCCCGCTTTGTTTACACACCGCCGCGCGCACCACTCCTTCCGGTTGTTCAAACGGCGGGGACGGATAGTTCTGTTGCAAGTAGACGGCTAAATCATGCATAATCGGCCCGGCACCGGTAACGCCGGAAATTTGCCGCATAGATGTAGCATCAAAATTTCCCGCCCACACGCCAATCGTCCAACGCGGTGTATACGCCAGTGTAAAATTGTCTTTATAATCTTTAGAAGTGCCCGTTTTGGCAGCCAGCTCAAACGGCACCGATAACGGCGAATTTAACCCAAACGCGGCGGCCCGCGCCTGATTGTCTGATAAGATATCGCTCACCAAGTAGGCGCTTTGGGGTGATAAAATTTGCTTTTGTCCCCCCGGCAAAGCAATAAACGGCTCAAATGATACGACTATTGGCTTATACAGTCCGCCGCGCGCCAAGGCCGCATACGCATTGGCCAAATGCAGGAGTTGCACTTCTCCGTTACCCAACGCTAACCCCAAGCCGTAAAAATCTGCCGGACGGGTAAGCTCTGTTAACCCCGCCGAACGAAGTAGCTGTAATATCGCCGGAGCGCCCAGTTTTTCGGCCACTTTTACCGCCGGGATATTGTAAGAACACGCCAGGGCATTTCGGGCCGGAACTTCCCCGTGGAAATTTTCGTCATAATTGCGCGGCCGGAAACCGCCTTCAAAAAAAGTATCTTCATCCTGCAGTAATGTAGCCGGCGTAAGAAGCCCTTTTTCAAAAGCCAGCCCATACACGAACGGTTTAACACTGGACCCCGGCTGACGCAGGGCCCGCACGCCGTCCACTTGTCCGTCGGGGTTTTTGTAATAGTCGGCCGATCCCACGTAAGCCAGGACCGCACCCGTACTATTTTCCAACACAATTACCGCCGCTTGGGTAACGTGTTTATCGTGTAATTTTTGCAAGTGATTTTTGACTAATTTTTCTGCGTATACCTGTAAATCTTTATCCAACGTAGTGCGTACATACGAGGTCCCCGGCGGTAACAGTTGATGTAAAAAACGGGTGAAGTGCGGCGCCTCAAACGGACGTTGCGGTACACGCAGCACCACCGGCTCTTCTTTGGACAAGCGGTACATTTCCTCATCAATCAGTTTTTCCGTCCGCATACGCTCCAACACATAATCACGCCTTTTTAAAGTGCGGGCAAAATGCTTAAGCGGATTGTAACGTGTGGGCGATTTGGCAATCCCTACCAAAAAAGCCGCTTGCGACAAAGACACTTCCGCCGCATCCACCCCAAAATAAAACTGCGCAGCTGCCTGCACGCCTTGGGTTAAATTGCCCAGTTCAATGTAATTAAAATACGCCTCCAAAATTTCTTCTTTACTGTGCGTTTGTTCCCACTTAACAGCTTGCCACGCTTCGCTTGTTTTCCCCCAAAATGTTTTGGGCCGCGGCTCTATGGCGCGTACCAATTGTTGGGTAATCGTAGACGCTCCCGATACTACTTCCCCTTTTCGCGCATTTTGAAAAAATGCCCGTAACACGGCCTGCACATCTACGCCGTGGTGATAGTAGAAACGTTTATCTTCTGCCGCCACCACCGCGGCTATAAACCAGGGAGAAATTTCCCCCAGCGAAACCGGATAATAATACGTATTGTTTGACGACAAAAACCCGCGCATCGGTGCCCCGTTACGGTCAGCCATTTGTACCGAAGCAGATAAGAAAGGCACTTCCCCGCCTGATACCAGGCAGGGAAGTAGCCAAAACAAAACCGTCCACAAACGCGCTTTCATTACTGAATAATTAACTCCGAAGTGGCATTATGCCCAAAACTGGCCGGCTCGTAAAGCAAACTCGCCCACGCACACGGATACGTAAACGTACCGCGCACGGCAGCGGTTACCTGGTAGGTAAATGTGTGCGTACCGGCAGGCACATAATCGGCAAACGCCGCAATTCGCTCTTCATAACGCTCCACCCGACCGAAAAGTGCTTCATCGGCCTTTTCTTGCGTTTGCGCGGCCGCCTGCGTAGCCAGCGACGTATTTATAATTTCAAATCCGGCCGGCAAGAAATCTTCCACCACGACAAAGTGACGATTGGCCGCCGAACGAATTTGTAACGTCACATTATAGCGTTGTCCGGCCGTTAGTTTCGTTACCGGGGTACCGTCCAACGCGGTAATTTGGCGGGTTATTTCAAACCCGGCATTGACCGGCTCCAAATACGCACGCGGTTGATAATTTTGGCTAATTCCGTAATACAACGTGCCGGTCCCGTTTTTGGTCAGTTTTACACGCGCTTGCGATTGTTGCGCATATACTTTTTGGAAAGGAAATTTTTGCGTTTTATCCGCCACAGAACGCCCCTTGAAATTCTCCGTCATAAACGGTTGGGCATTTACCAATACTTGCGCCGTAAAATCGGGTGTTTGCTTTTCATACTGTTTGGCATATTCTTGCAATGCCGAAATGACCGCCGCATTTTCCTGTGTGGAGTTCCAATGTCCCTGCGCATTTAATTGCGCCAGCAGCCACGCCACCGTATTCGGTGCGTAGCTAAAAGATTGTCCGGTACGCAGCAGTGCGTCTAACGAAAGAGCCGTAGTAAACACGTCGCTTACGTGTAACCAAGGCATATCCGCTTGTGCGGAAAAATAGGCTTTCGTCTGTGTATACGAAATATGATTCATAATATGCTGGGCTAGATTCTGTTTTACGCTAGACGATTTAGCAAGCGGCGCAGACGCTTTTAATAAATAGGCCACTGCCGGCAGCGGCAAAGAAGCATAGCGGGTATAGAGGTTGTTAAATGCCGCCGAAACTTCCTTTTTATACAAAGCTAGTACGTATACCCCAAACGCACGGGCCGTATCGGTTTCATAAGCCGAATAAGAAAATGCACGCAATTGGTTTTTGTTAAATGCCTGCTCCAACCAGTCCGCCGCTTGTGCAAGGGCCTTTTCCGGCACGGTAAAACCCGCCGCTTTAGCCAAGTAGGCCGTCTCCAACGCATAAGCCGTTACGTACGGATCCGGCAGTGCTTCGGGCCAATAGGCAAACCCGCCCGAAGTGTGTTGGTATTGGGTCATTTTATTTAATACTTCTTGGGCTTGTTTTTTAAGCGAAGCAATATCGGCTAATTTAAAATCTTTTACCAACGGTTCGCTTTGTATAACCGGACGAATTTTGGACATTAGCTGTTCCAAACAATCGTACGGATACGTAGTCAAATACGTTAGCGCACCCTGCAAATTAAGAAGTGCCGTAGAGGCCAACGAAAAAGTTACCTCGTTTTTGCCGTCGGGAGCGACAAAACCGGGTTGCCGTAATTGTTCTTCTTGTCCGGTGGAGGTGGAATTATACAAAGAAAGCGTCTGCTGTTTTTCCACCGTAAGGACTTTTAAATTAGCTCTTACGCCGTCGGATTCATTACCACTCTTGACCACAAAATCTACTTGAGCCGAACCGAGGTTGGCCGCCTGACACAACCACGAAACTTCTTGCGCTTGGCCTAACGGCACCGTAATAGCTTGCGGCGCGGTACTGACCAACCGGACCGCACCGGAAGAAGCGGCCTCTACGGTAAATTGTCCTTTTTTATCTGCATAATTATATACAACAGCACTGCAGCGGAATTTATCACCTTGGCGGGCAATAGCCGGCAAATTAGATGTAATCATCAACGGCTTAGAAGACGTAATTTGAGCCTGCCCGGAACCAAATTCTTCGGTACGTGCAGCTACTGCCATAATGCGAAAACGCGTTAAGTTATCCGGTAGTTTAAACTTCACGACCGCCCGGCCTTTACTATCCGTTTTTACATGCTGATTTATGTAAGGCACAAACGAGAAATTACTGCGTAAATCCACACCGCCCAATTTGGACTCGGCAGAACCGCCGCCGCCGCGGTTTTCCCCTTTCTCGCCGAAGTTGCGCTGGCCGATAACGTACGAGCGGTTGTCCGAAGTAAACACTGCCAACGCGCGCGGCTGATAAAATGCTTTAAACGGTTCCGGCGTTTTATAATCGGTGAGCGCCAACACCCCTTCATCTACTACAAACAGCATTACATCTGCCGGCACAGCCTTGCCGCCCAGCTTGGTTGAAAGTTTAACGGTAACTTCGTTTCCGGGGCCGTAATTCTCTTTGAGTGTTTTTACTTCTACTTTTATTTTTTAGGACTCCGGCTCTACAGTTAAATTAACATAGCCTGTCTTTCCTTGCGGTTTACCTAAATCCACGCCTTTATCATTTACCGGGGCAGCAGAACGTCCCTTCACCAGCGTTACACTGACATACACGTTAGGCATATAATTTTCTTTTATCGGCACTTCCACATAATCGGCTCCGCCTTTAACCGAAGTCGTCCACGCATCTAAAACACCTTCCCGCTCTACCGTAACCAGCGCACGCGCCGTTTGGTAGGGCGACGCTACGCTGATACGTGCTTTTTGACCGACTTGATACGTGTTTTTATCTTGTTTTAAGACGAGCAAATCATCCTCTTCCTGCGCCCAAGCAGGTCCGTTTTCCCCATAAACCATCACCTCAAATCCGCCGCGTACCGCGCGCCCGCTATCGTCGGAAGATTCAAACGTAATATAATAGTTACCGCTTTGGGCCGGAGTAAAAGAGAAAGTAGAACCGCTTTGGGCTACGTTAAAAGACTGGCCGGGCAAGTCAAACACTTCCTGCGCGCTGACCCACTCCAACCGCACGGACAAGCCCAACTTGCGAACACTGCGCCATTCTTTGCGTTGGATTTTGGCTTGCACGGAAGCAGGCACCTTTTTCCCATCGGGAGTAACAGCCACTACTTCAGCCCGGACGGGTTGGCCGGCTTTGGCGTATTCCTTCATCACGTTGGCCCCCAAATAGAAAGAAGCCGGGTGAAGCGTAATAGGAGTGCGGGCAAATAAATTTTGTCGGGACGGAGATTGCACTTCCAGCTCGGCAAATAGCGTGGTCGGTGTAGTCACCGGCGGTAAAGGAGCTGTAAAAGACAAGGCCCCATGTTCGTCGGTTTTACCGGAAGCACTATGTACCAATTTGCCATCTTCTTTATATTCGCCTTCCC
>JAGCMD010000032.1 GCA_017646765.1 Elusimicrobiaceae bacterium
AAAAAGGGCTTCACGCTCATAGAACTACTTGTAGTAGTTTTAATCATAGGAATACTGGCGGCGATTGCGTTGCCGCAATATCAAAAAGCGGTTGCCAAATCGCGCGCGGCAGAACTAATGAATTTGGTCAAAGCGATGTATACGGCGCAGCAGGTGTATTTTTTAGCTAATGGTGAATTTGCGCGCACATTTGATGAATTGGATATTGAATTTAATTTTTGGACGCGTTCCCCGGAAATGGCTGCCGCTTTCCACATAAGTGATGCGTATGTGAAAGGAAATGTGGAGAAAGCGGTGGGCATGTGGTCGGCCGAATCACTGGCCGTTTTGGGCACAACGGACTCTTATCCGGTTAGCGGGTTTGTTATATGGAATACAGATTATACTGTTGGAGATAAGACTTTTGAAGCAGGAAAAATCTATTGTCTTGAGTATGGGACACAAGAAACTCATTTCTGTACAAAGGTGTTTAAGGGAACTCCCTTTGTGGTACGTGGTACTCAAGAACATTATTACGAAATTCCTTAAGGTTTCAGAAAATTTACAAAAACCATCCCCCGGCTACGCCGGGGGATGGTTTTTTTATTATTTGTTGGTTAATTCAATCAGTTTAGCGGATGCTTCGCTTAGTTTCCACCGTACGGCGTCTTTGTCGCGGCGATTTTTATACTCGCACTCGCCGTCTTTAACGGTGCGGCTGCTGACCACCAAGCGGTGCGGCAGACCGATAAGGTCCATATCTTTAAATTTCACGCCCGGACGTTCGTCGCGGTCGTCCACCAAAACAGACAATCCCGCACTTTCCAATTTGGCGCAAATCTCGTCGGTATGTTTTTTAACATCGGGGTTGGAGTCATAATCAATGGCTACAAGTGCCACCTCAAAGGGCGCCAACGGCGCAGGCCAAATAATACCGTTGTCGTCGTGGCTTTGCTCAATAGCGGCGGCCACCACGCGGGAGATTCCAATACCGTAGCAACCCATAATCATGGGTTGGGCTTTTTGGGTTTCGTCTAAAAAGGTAGCGTGCATGGCGGCAGAATATTTGGTGCCGAGTTTAAACACGTGGCCCGTTTCAATGCCGCGTTTAAAGGTAAAAGCCGCGCCGCATTTGGCGCATTTATCGCCGGCAGAGGCCATTTTTAAGTCGGCGTACATATCCACTTTAATATCACGTTGCGGAGTTACGTTAATAACGTGTACATCTTTTTCGTTTCCGCCCGCTACGCCGTTTACAATGTTTTTAACATAATTATCGGCGTAAATTTTGACGTTCGGATTTTTGGCTTTGAGCCCTTGCGCGCCCGCAAATCCGACGGGCGAGCCCGTCACTTGCGTGTAAATTTCTTCGCTGGCTTTTTCAAGTTCGTTACATTTTAACAGGGCTTTAAATTTAAATTCGTTTAACTCGTGGTCGCCGCGAACAAGCGCGATCACTGGGGTTCCGTCGGCGGTAAATACCAAAAGCTTAATGAGCTTATCCGTGCCGACGCCCAATAGTTGTGCCACATCTTCTACGGTGTGGGCGTTTGGCGTGTTGCGTTTTTCAATCGGTTTTAAATCGGCCTCGTTAATTTCCACTTCGGCCGGCTTTAAAATTTCCGCTTTTTCCGTGTTAGCCGCATATCCGCAAACCGGGCAGGAGGCAATTGTATCCTCGCCGGTGTCGGCCAGCACCATAAACTCGTGCGAAAAATTTCCGCCGATAGATCCGGTGTCGGCTTCCACCGCGGCAAACTCAAAGCCGCAGCGTTTGAAAATGCGCTGGTAAGCGTCGTACATCTTTTTGTACCAGGCAGAAGCATCTTCGTCGGTGGCCGCAAAAGAATAAGCGTCTTTCATATAGAACTCGCGCGCGCGCATCACGCCAAAGCGGGGGCGTATTTCGTCGCGGAATTTTGTGCCGAACTGATACAAACAAACAGGTAATTGCTTGTAGGAAGAAACATCTTTGCGTACCAAATCGGTAATGACTTCTTCGGCGGTGGGAGCGATGCAAAATTCGGCTTTTTTGCGGTCTTCAAAACGCAAAAGTTCTTTGCCGTAAAACGTCCAGCGGCCGCTTTCTTCCCACAGTTCTTTAGGTTGCACCACGGGCAGCCACACTTCGCACGCGCCGGCTTTGTCCATTTCTTCGCGCACAATGTTTTCCACTTTTTTTAGGGCACGTAGCCCCAGCGGCAACCACTCGTATAGCCCGCTGGCGAGCTTGCGGATAAGCCCCGCGCGGATCATCAGTTTGGCCGAAAGGGTATCGGCGTCTTTCGGTGCTTCTTTTAAAGTTGGAATATAGTATTGTGATAATTTCATAGTTGTCCTTATTTTTTCCACGTGTTAATTTTATCAATCAAAAAATCTACCCATTTTTCTTGGGGAAGTTTGAACATCGTTTGCCCGTGTTCAAAGTAAAGCCCTTCGCCTTTGCCGCCCGCAATACCAAAATCGGCATCGCGCGCTTCGCCGGGGCCGCTGACCACGCAACCCATCACGGCAATTTTAAGCCCGGTCGCTTTTTCGCGTAAGGCGCGGCTATTATAAATTTTTTCTTCTAAGGCGTGTACCGTGCCGGTTACGTCTACTTGCGTGCGTCCGCACGTCGGGCAGGAGATTAAATTCGGTCCGTATTCGCGCAAGTTTAACGCCTTTAAAATTTCATACGCGGTGCGTACTTGCAAGCGCGGGTCTTCCGTTAAAGATACACGTATTGTCGCTCCGATTCCTTTTTGCAGCAGCGTACCCAATGCGACGGCACTTTTGACGGTGCCGCTTAAAAAGCTGCCCGCTTCGGTCAGCCCGATGTGCAAGGGAATATCACTTTGTTTAGCAAAAAGTTCGTTAGCTAAAACGGTGCGTTTAAAATTGTCGGATTTTAAAGAAACAACGACATTTTTGAAATTTAATTGCTCTAAAATGTTGACTTGCTCCAGGGCTTCATTTACCATTACTTCGGCCCATTTATCGTCGGAAAGGTCCATGCGGCCTTGTACTTGTTTTAAGTATTTTAC
>JAGCMD010000033.1 GCA_017646765.1 Elusimicrobiaceae bacterium
ACCAGCGTGGGGATTTCTTCGGCATTGTTGGCCATGGAATAGTACTTAGTCGGGTTGGGTTGAAACTTTTTCCCGGTAGCCGGAGCAATCGTGGGGCGGGTTCCCGTTCCCACTAAATTGTTTATTTGTTCACTGGCTCGTTTAGGAAGATTGACGGCAGCCCCATTGACTACTACGCTGCTACCGCTTACGCCGGGTTTCGCCACCTCAGCAGCGATTTTACCGGTTTGGCTGGCTTTCACAACGGCTTTGTTAATTTTGCCGGCCGATTCCTCAAGCCCCTTAACAAGAGGGCAACCGGCTTCTTTACAAGCTGCGCTAAAACCTGTTTTAGAAACTGCTTTAGAACCCGCTTTGACAAGGCCGCCCTGTGCTTGCGCGATAGCCGGCAAGCAGAAAATTCCTAGTAACCCCACACCTACAATTTTAGCTAAACGACTCTTTTCCATAACATTCTCCCTTTTTATAGTTTCCTGCATCCTTCTACTTCTATTCTATTGATTAATAGTACAAAAACCACGGTCAAAAGACCTAGACGCAAGGGTTTTTTGGACCTATCTGCAAGTTACCCAAAAGTCCTATTATCTTATTAAGATAGTATAGTGGTTTTTCTTAAAATTTCAAGGGATATTTGATGAGGAAATGTGAAACTTCCCCGGGCTTTTGCCCGGGGTGTTCTTAAGAAAAAAACCGCGCACCTTAAGGGGCGCGGTTTTACTAAAAAATACCCCCGGATAAACCGGGGGGAAATATTTAAAACTCAAAAACACTTTATTGCATATAGTTACCAAACAATTTTTTAAAACCATTGTACCGGGCCTTGTTATCCCAGGAATAGCCCATAGGGACAACTTCTTCCGGCACGTCTAATTTTAACGTATAGGAAAGGTCATACCCTTCTCCTGTTCTGTCCACAAATTCAAAGTGTATATGCGGCTTATCACCGATTTCGTGTGTACCCATACGCACCGTCCACTCGGCGTCAATTTGCACCTTCCTATTCAGTTCTTGTAAAATGCCGTCAACGACCGTTTGAACATCTTGCGACGTGACTCCCTTTGTTAAGCCCAAGGTGGACATTTTGCCGTCAGCAAACTTGAAGTACACATTTGGCACATCCTGCGGAAAAATCTCCCGCACGTTAGGCAAGTCCGGCACACCCTGTTCTTCCGCTACTAAGTGGAAATCTTCCGCCTTTGGCAAGAGAGACTGATTCCCGCGGTAAATAAGTCGGTTAAACGCATTTTCCGAGTAGCCAAGCTCCTTCTTCTGCAACATATCCACCAGTTCCATCAGCTCATCACTTTCTCTACCGGCCGCCACCTCTCTATCTATTACCTTAAAAGCAGTTTGTGTCTGCGGCGTGAAAACAATGTACTGCTTACTCTCGTTATACCAAGTGGGGTAATTGTCCCACGCATGTTCGTAATTTCCTTTAAGTTGGTTAAATAGTTGTTTTTCCTCCGCTACACTCACGCCATAGTTTTTCTCTTTTTCACCCACACGCAGACGACGCAACGGATCTTCCCGATCAAAAACTTCCCACGATTTTTCACCGCGGCGGGCAGCCCGGGCCAACTGGTCCAAACGGGATAATTTATATAAATCGGGGTCGGCTTTAATTTCTTCCGCGGTCTTTCCATATAAACGCTTATAAACGACCTGGTATTCCTGTGAAGTGGCCAGCGGATAGGACTTATTTTCTTTTAAATAAGTTAAGAACATCTCATATACTTCTGATGTAGACGCCGGCGAAATCCGTTTAGTATTTTCCAAATAGATCTTCGCCATTTCCAAAAACGCTTCTTCTACCTCTTGCCCGGCCGCTTGGGCTTTTTTCACTCTCCGGTTCACGTTCTCAAACGCATTGTACATGGGCGTACCATTTTTTAATTTCTCGGGATGTCGCCGATATTCTGCTAGCCACTCTTCCGCAATTTTTTGGCGCTTGGTATTTTTTTGCCAGATGTCCGCCATGTCCAAATATGCTTTATCCACTTTTTCCCCGGCCGCTTGGGCTTTTTTCACTCTCCGGTTCACGTTCTCAAACGCTTTATACATAGGCGTACCATGTTTTAATTCCTCGGGATGTTGCCGATATTCTACTAACCACTCTTCCGCAGTTTTTTGGCCTCTGGTATTTTCCTGAAGGATGTCCACCATGTCCAAATATACTTTATCCACTTTTTCCCCGGCTTCTTGGGCTTTTTTCACTCTCTGATTCACGTTCTCAAACGCATTATACATAGGCGTACCACGTTTTAATTCCTCGGGATGTTGCCGATATTCCGTTAGCCACTCTTCCGCAGTTTTTTGGCCTTTGGTATTTTTCTGCCAGATGTCCGCCATTTCCAAAAACGCTTCTTCTACCTCTTGCCCGGCCGCTTGGGCTTTTTTCACTCTCTGATTCACGTTCACAAACGCTTTATACATAGGCGTACCATTTTTTAATTTCTCGGGATGTCGCCAATATTCAGCTAGCCACTCTTCCGTAGTTTTTTTGCCTTTGGTATTTTTCTGCCAGATGTCCGCCATTTCCAAAGACGCCTTATCCACTTCTTGCCCGGCCTCTTGAGCTTCTTTCACTCGCCGGTTCACTCGATCAAACGCTTTATACATAGGCGTACCATGTTTTAATTCCTCGGGATGTCGCCAATATTCAGCTAGCCACTCTTCCGCAGTTTTTCGGTGTTTTGTCTCCGCGGTTTTTGGGGCCGCGTCAGATACTACCGCCGGATTACTCTTGGCGGCGGTATCTTCTACAACTTGAAGAGTTTCTTGAGAAACTACCGGCTCGCCGGAAACCGTTTCGGGGATGGGCGCTTGCGGTCCTATCTCGCCGGAAACCGTTTCGGGAATGGATGCTTGCGGTTCTATCGGGGAAGGGGTAGAAGAAGGCACTTTTTGCGTAAGCGACGGCACTTCTTCGGCATTGTTAGTCATAGAATAATATTTAGTCGGGTTGGGTTGAAACTTTTTCCCGGTAGCCGGAGCAATCGTGGGGCGGGTTCCCGTTCCCACTAAATTGTTTATTTGTTCACTGGCTCGTTTAGGAAGGTTGACGGCAGCCCCATTGACTACGCTGCTACCGCTTACGCCGGGTTTCGCCACCTCAGCAGCGATTTTACCGGTTTGGCTGGCTTTCGCAACGGCTCTTTCAACTTTACCCGCTATTTCTTCCACATTTTTAATACCGGGTGTAGCCGTGCCCACTTTTTCCGCATATTTAACGGTACCACCAACTTCCTTACAAGATTTAATGACGGCTTCACCGGCCTTCTCCCAGGTTTGTGCCCGCGTTAGCATCGGCAATAGTAAAACTGCTAATAAAACGACCCCTGTTATTTTAGAGAAACGACTTGTTTTCATAACCTACTCCCTTTTTAGGTTTCCTACACATCCGTTTAATCTTATTCTAGGTGCTAAGCGTGACTAAAACCACGGTCAAAAGACCTAATACAACCGGCTTTTTGGACCTAGGATTTTCTGGGACCTTGCTGTCTTAAAAAGGGAACTCCCCGGGGGGGGTAAAAAAACCGCGCACCCTATATATTAAAGGATGCGCGGTTTTGCTAAAAACAAGTTAGCTTAGAAGCGACCGTTGATGAAAATCATGGCCGGCAAATAACCGTTCTTGGCAATGTTTAACAAACCGATTTGTAAACCTTTAATGTTGTTTACATAGTTCACAAAACCGAGTTGCACACCGGTTAAATGTCCTTTGTTCCAGTTGACAAAACCATATTGCAAACCGGTTACGTCCCCTTCATCAATGGTAACCAACCCACCGTGTATACCAACCATTTCACCTTTGTTGATAGACACTAAACCGCCATGGATACCTTTCATCTCTTGACGGTTGATAGACACCAAAGCACCTTCCAACCCGTAAACGACATCGGCCGTTTCATAGATGTAGGCAGATTTAATACCGCGCACTTTGTTGGCATCGTTGTAGATGAAATCCCATTGAATACCATCCAAGGTGTCTACCTTAGACCCAATACCCAAGGACAAGCCCGTTACGTTGTGGATGTTGTTGGGCAGTGCCACAGCAATATTGTCCCACAAGGACAATTTGATAATGCCTTTGTCACCGGCAAAAACCGGGGCGGCAGCAAACAAGACAGCTAACAATACTGCTACTTTCTTCATTTGTTTGTTTCTCCTCACTTAATAATTTGTCGCAACGGGTATTCCGCGCGGCATAAAAGTATTGTAGCATAAAATAAAATGTTACAATAAATTATATTTAAGGAGAATGCCTATGTTGACACCTAAACAAATAATCGAATTTGTATTTTTAGCCTTTTTATTTCCGGTAACAGTTTGTGCCGAACCGGCTTTTGATAATTTATGGGCCTACCGCTTGTACCCGGAACAAAAAGCATTAACCGGGCAGGGCGTCGCGGTTGCTGTTGCAGACAGCGGTATCAACTCCCACCCGGAGTTTAACGGGAAAAATATTCAAGGGCAAGATTTCACGCTTTCGCCTTCCCTGGCGGATATGAAAAACCACGGCACCGGTATTGCCGGCATTATCGGTGCGCGCGGGGTACAGTTTACAGGCATAGCGCCTAATTCACAAATTGTGGTTTATAAAATTGATGACGGCAGCCGTATGATTAGCCCGCAGGCCGCCACCTCTGCCCTCCATACTATTTTGGCCTATAATAAAGAGAACCCGGGACAAAAAATTGCGGTCGTCAATTTAAGTTACGGTATTCAGGGAGGGGGAAACGTACCGCTTACCAACGCCATCAATCAAGCTTACGAATCGGGCGTAGCGGTTATTTGCCCGGCGGGGAATTTGGGGTTCCCCGGGGTGCATTACCCGGCAAACTTAGGCACCACTATCGCCGTCGGAGCACTGGCCGCCAATAAACAACAAGCTTATGCCAATTCTTCTTACGGGCCGGAAGTAGATTTTATTGCACCGGGCGAAAATGTATATGTTCCTTCTAATGATGGGGGATATGTGCTCATGAGCGGCACCTCCGTTGCAACCGGTTTTGTTGCGGCGGCTGCGGCCTTGGCCGTGGAGGGCTTTAAAAAGAAAAACGGACGCTATCCCTCGGTGCCGGAAATTAAACAAAGCTTAATCAATGCCGCCGCACAAATTCCGACCATTCCCGGGCCCAAACAAGGATATGGGTTTATTGACGTAAAAAAACTGGAAACCCAATTTAAATAATCCATAAAAAATTCTCTTTCCCGCCGAGATTTGCTAAAATAATAGTATGAACGAAAACGATTTGTATCAAGATTACGACGTTGCTCCGAACTTACAATTTAAGACGATAGATATTATCCGCATGGGCGGGCTGAAGTGTTCGTGTGTGATAGAGGCTAGTTATTTAGACGGACTTTTTGAAGCCCCCAACCGCATTACAAAAGCCGCGGTAGAATTATCGTTTTCCGTAGCCAATAGCGAGATTTTGGTGCTGGGGAAAGTACAAGGCCAACGCGAAGTGCAATGCGCACGCTGTTTAAAGATGACCTTGCAACCCTTCGCAGAAGAATTTACAGAAAGTTATAGCACCAAACAAGAAATAATTGATATAATGTATCTTGTGCGGCAAACGATCGCACTAAGCGAAGAGATTCGTTTTTTGTGTAAGCCGGATTGCAAAGGGCTGTGCCCGATGTGCGGGCAAGATTTAAATGTAGCCCCGTGCAAGTGTCAGCCGGAAAATTTATCCCCGTTTGCAGCATTAAAAGGAAAATTTAAATAATAATTCTTTAGAATTGTTCTAGAGTAAAACAGGAGTAAACAAATGCCGAATCCAAAGAAAAAACATACTCGTTCCCGCCGGGACATGAGAAGATCTCACAACTCGGGGGTAGAGCTTCCGCAACTCGTGGCTTGCCCGAACTGCAAGTCCCCGCGCTTGCCGCACAATGTTTGCCCGACCTGCGGTTTCTATAAAGACCGCGTAGTCGTCGCACCGAAAGCCAAAGCCAAAGAAGAAAACAACGAAGCTAAATAAACTTTTGTATGAAAATAGCTTTAGACGCTCTTGGCGGAGACTTTGGCGCAAAGCCAAATATTTTAGGTGCATTGAAAGCCATTAAAAAAGATTCCAAACTGGAAGTTATTTTAGTGGGTGACGAAACTGTATTGCGCCAAGAATTACGCAAGTTGGGCCATAGCCAACTGCCTGCGCGCTTGTCTATTGTTCATGCCCCCAACACCATTGATATGGGGGCGGAACCCGCCAAAGAGTGCCGCAATAAAAAAGATGCCAGCATTGTAGTATGCGCAGATTTAGTGCATAAACAAAACGCAGATGCTTTTGTCTCCGCCGGGCATTCCGGTGCGGCCATGGTAGCTGCGCTTTTTGGTATGGGACGTATTAAAGGAGTCCAGCGGCCGGCTATCGCTACTCCTATGCCCACTTATAAAGGGGTATGCCTTTTATTAGATGCCGGCGCCAACGCCGATTGTAAACCGATTCACTTGTTGCAATTCGCGGTGATGGGTTCAACCTATATGCAAAAAGTGTTTGATATTCCGGCTCCTTCCGTCGGTGTTTTGTCTATCGGCGAAGAAGAAACCAAAGGCAATATGCTTGTCAAACACACCGTGCCGCATATGCGCGATATCGGGGTAAATTTCCGCGGGACCGTAGAAGGCCGTGACGTAAACACCGGGGAAACCGACGTTATTGTATGTGATGGGTTTGTGGGAAATATTGTACTAAAACTGGCGGAAGGGCTTGCCAGAACGATGATCCGCATGATTAAACGCGAAGTACAAAAAAGACCCCTTGCTATGTTGGGAGCGCTTCTTTCGTTAAGTGCGTTTAAGGCCGTAAAAAATCATACCAACCCCGATTGCTACGGCGGAGCACCCCTTGTAGGCGTGAACGGGGTAGCTATTATTGCACATGGTAAATCTAACGAGACCGCTATTTTCAACGCCATCAAAACAGCCGTGCGGTTAGTAGAAAAAGATTTTATCGCAGATGTGGCTGCCAAAATGAAAGCGTTGCAGCCCACCTTTGACACAATTGAAAAAGAACTTCACGAGGAACAATAACCATGGCAGATTTCAAAGGTAAAAACGTAATCATCACCGGCGCGTCGCGCGGGATTGGTTTTGCCTTGGCCCAAGCATTTGCCGCGGAGGGGGCTAATTTATCCTTGTGCGCCACCCGTGAAGAAGCCCTCAAAGAGGCCGCTGAAAAGCTTGCCCAATACGGTGTAAAAATTTATACACAAGTCGTAAATATCGCGCAGGCTGAGGCTTGCGAAAGTTTTGTGCAAAATACCGTAAAAGAATTGGGAACATTGGATATTTTAGTGAACAATGCCGGTATTACGAAAGACAATCTAACCGTCCGCATGTCCGAGAAAGATTGGAGCGATGTGTTAGACGTTAATCTAACAGGAACGTTTTTAATGGCTAAAGCCGCGCTAAAAGTAATGTTTAAAAAACGCTGCGGCAGTATCGTTAATCTTACTTCGGTTGTCGGCCAGATGGGGAACCCCGGGCAAGCCAATTACGTGGCCAGCAAGGCAGGGGTCATCGGACTTACCAAAACTTTAGCCAAAGAATTTGGCGGACGCAACGTACGTGTAAACGCCGTGGCGCCCGGATTTGTGCAAACGGCCATGACGGACGCTTTGCCCGAAGACGTAAAAGCCAAAGCGTTGGAGGCTATCGCGCTTAAGCGGTTTGCTACCACGCAAGATATTGCCAAAGCCGTGCTGTTTTTGGCAGGAGACGACGCCTCGTACATCACGGGGCATGTACTCGCCGTAAACGGCGGGTTGTATATGTAGATTTAAGGGTAAATCCTTTTAATAAAATACGGAGGAAAACATGTCTGTAGAAAACGTACAAGAAAGAGTGAAAAATATCATCGTTGAACAATTAGGCGTAGAAGCCGACCAAGTAAAGCCGGAAGCCCAATTTGTAAACGACTTGGGTGCGGATTCCTTGGATACCGTGGAACTCATCATGGCGCTGGAAGAAGAATTTGATATTGAAATTCCGGATGAGAAAGCCGAAAAAATCAAAACTGTCGGCGAAGCGGTCTCTTACATTGAAGAAAACGCAAAAAAATAAAAGTGTACACGGATATTGAAGATATCATCGGGTATCGCTTTAACAATAAAGACTTTTTAAAGGAAGCACTCACTCATAAGTCCTTTGCCGGGGAGCGTCGCAACGTTAAACATAACGAACGGCTTGAATTCCTGGGGGACAGTATATTAGGTGCCATTGTTGCAGATTATATTTACAACCAATGCCCTCATGTAGAAGAGGGAGTGCTTTCTAAAATTAAGTCTAATCTTGTTTCCAGGCGGAACCTTTATCTATGGGGCAAGCAACTGGGCTTGGGGCGTTTTATGCTGCTAAGCCATGGGGAAATTGCCACCGGCGGACGCGAGCGCGACAGTATCATCTCTAACGCCGTAGAAGCGGTGTTGGGAGCTGTTTATTTGGATGGCGGATATCCGGCGGCACAAGCCGTTATTTTGCCTTGGGTGCGCACCCAGGCACTTACACAAGATGCGCAAGATTTTAAAAGTTTATTACAAGAGTATTTACAAAAACAAGGGCCTTCAACCCCTCATTACGAAGTTATACAAACCGTTGGACCGGAACATAATAAAATCTTTACCGTACGCGTCAGCTTAGCCGGTAAGGAATTAGGTACCGGCAAAGGGCATAACAAAAAAGCAGCCGAACAAGCCGCTGCCCAAAATGCTTTTGAACGTATAAAAAAATAGCAGGAGTTTTGGAATATGTCTTTGTTTAAAAAAACAACTTCTCCGGCGCTTGAGCCAAAAAAATCTTTAACTAAATTTTCGTCTGTATACAAAAATCCGTGGGTGATATTAGGGATTGTAGCCGCTCTGCCGGTACTCATCTTATTAGGATTTACTTTTAAAAGCGGATATAGCCGACAGGCATCCAAAAACGGGCAAAATTTAGTCATTAAAAAAACACCCACCGAACTCGCCGATCAAGCCACCACGTTACTACAAAAGCGGGATACCGCCGGTTTTATAGATTTTTTAGACCAGCAATTAAGCAATAACGTTAACGTCGTCAACAGTAAAGGGGACCCGCTCTTGCTCGTTGCCGCCACACTGGGTAATTTGGAAGCCGTACAGCAAATTATTATGGCCGGGGCTGATGTCAATAAGAGAAATGCCTTTACCAAAGACACTGCGCTCCTGCGCTCCATATACTATACCAATAATTCGGAAATTGCCCAACTTTTGCTCTATTCCGGGGCCGACATTAATGCCGTCAATAATTATAATCACTCCCCTATGTATTTGGCTCTTGAAAAACAACGGGGGGACCTGGTAGATTTGTTTCTCTCCAGCGGGGTTTCGGAGGGATTAAATTCAAATTATCTGCTCCGTGCTTGCGCTAAAAAAAATTACATGGGCGTGCTGGCTATGCTTAAAGGCGGCATTGACCCCAATGTCAGTAACGAAAAAGGCAATACGCCTCTCATAATTTCTTCTTCTTTGGGAGACCTGCCCAGCGTACGTGACTTGCTTGCTTATCGGGCAGACACCAATGCCGCTAACAAAGACGGCAACACCGCCCTTATTTATGCCGCGCGGTACAATCACCCGCAAGTAGTACGCGAACTTTTAAAACCGCAAACCATGCAGTTACCAATAGATCTAAATGCCCAAAACAAAGACGGGCAAACCGCTTTATATTGGGCAGCTTCCAAGGGAAATGAAGAAATTGTCAAAAGGCTGCTTGCCGAAGGGGCAGATGCTACCATTGCCGCCAACGACGGCATGATACCTTATGCCGTGGCCGTTAAAAACAAACGCACCGCCGTATTGCCCTGGTTTGAAAAGAGCTTGCTGGAAGTAAAAAACAGCGTTATCAAGCAAGATAACGAAGAAGCCATCGCCCAGGCCAAAGCGGAAGGGCGCGAAATTCCCAACGAACAAGAAGAAGCCGCCGCCGTTACGGATGCGGATATCTTTAAAGCGGCGCAGACAGGCGATTTGGATTTGGCGCGCCGTGTGATTGCCCAAAACAAAGCCGTTGTTTTTAATAAAGACAAAGAAGGCGACACCCCTTTACTTGTAGCGGTACAAAACGGCCAACTTGAAATGGTAGATTTGTTGATGGAAAATTCATCCCGCTTATCGGCCACCTCCGGCAAAGGAAATGTTTTTCACATGGCCGTACAATCGCAGAATATGGACCTACTAAAACACTTAGTTAAGCTCGCACGCGCGGAAGGACGCCTTGCTTTAATGTTGGAATATAAAGGGAGTGTGGCCGGCCAAAAACAAACATTGACTCCGTTAGGCTTAGCCGCCGCTAATTGTAATAAGGAAATGTATGATTACCTGGTTTCCGTCGGTGCTAAGCCGGGCACCCACGCAACCACGCAATCCATTATCGGGTACATTTCACCGGTAGACAGAATGGCGCAATGTAAAGCCAAGCCGGCCCAAGCCAAAAAACTTACGCCCACCCAAAAACAAACTTCTTCAAAAAAGAAGAAAAAAAGATAGCATTTCTCTACCACAAGCCCGGAGATAAAGCCGGGCTTGTTTTTACTTCTCAGCCGCTTGCCCGGGCCTACAAAAAAATAGGCCCTTTGGCTATTTTTACTTTAGGCCTTTTGACCCTTGTTTATCGCATCAAATTTGCATTATAATAAGATGGTAGAGCAGTAAAAGACTTTATCCGGGAGGAAAAAATGAATAAATCGTTGGTTGTATTATTAGGTTCAACACTACTATTTACCGGGTTTTCTCCGGCCATGGCGCAAGTGATCCGGGCGGGGGAAGGCGTTAAAGCTGCCGGTGAAGCTATTACCAAAGGTTCTAAGGAACTTACCGAAGCCTCTAAAACCATTTCCGAAATGTCCAAGTATGCACTACGGCTGCCCTCTAGCATTATAGATGCGCCCCAGGGTGTTTCTTATTTAGCCAAAGTGCAACAATTTACTTTTGCCAATTTAGGGGAACAATTTTCTACGCTGTCCACCGCGCAGAAAATCCGTTTTTATGAAAAACAACCGGAAATTTTCTTTCTGCTTTCCAAAGAGCAAGTAAAGGAACTGGTCGCTGATACCCAAAAACGAGCCAAGGCCACTATTGTGGAAGCTCAAAAAGATTATTTGTACTTGTCGGTTTTCCCGGAGAAAGTGATAGAAGGCGGCGTAAACTCGGAATTTCTTAGAGAATCTCTTTCCTATAACCGCTTTATTCTTTTACAAGGCGTAAAAGGCGGGGCGGAAGAGTGGGGCAAACAGATGGCAGCTATTACCAATTTGGGCTTATTTGGCAGCGCCAAAGAGGCCCGGTTGATTGTAGACACCGCCAAACAAATTACCGGTCCCAAAGAA
>JAGCMD010000034.1 GCA_017646765.1 Elusimicrobiaceae bacterium
AACGAACTCCAAAGCCACTGTTGCCCGGCCTGCTTGTAAACTAGCTTCCGCTCAAACAGAAAAGCAGGACTCCCCCGGCCAACACGGCTTTGGAAAGGCGTTCTAAAGCCGACTTTCTAACGACATTTTTGACGCTTTTTGTAAACGGTGCTAACGGGCGGGATAAACAGCAAATCAAAAAATACGTGCCATTCCCGCGGGATGTTGGCGGGAATCTTCCGCCTCCGCGTGGTTGTAAAATTAAGCGTCATTCCGCAGTGGCTCGCCCCTTTTCGTCATCCCCGAGTGTTTCTATCGGGAATCTTCAACGCTTGTCGTTTTTAAAACAGCAAACTCCCACGGCGTTACGCAGCAACACAAAAGCGACAAAAAAGGCGAAACAAAAATTTGTTTCGCCCTTTAAAAAACTACTGACCTTTTATTTTTTTAGCTCTAACACTTCGTCAATCAGCCCGTATTCTTTGGCCTCTTGCGCAGACATATAATAGTTGCGCTCGCTATCCAAACGGATTTTTTCTTTATCTTGTCCGGTATGTTTGGCCAAAATATCCAAGAGGTGCTCTTTATTGTCGCGCAATTCACGCGCTTCAATTTCAATATCCGTTACCTGCCCGGAAATGCCGCCGCCCCAAATAAGCGGTTGGTGAATCATAATACGCGCATGCGGCAAGGCATAGCGTTTACCTTTAGAGCCTGCCGCCAGTAACACGGCCCCAAAGCTCATGGCCTGCCCCATACAAATTGTAGTGATAGGGGCTTTAATAAACTGCATGGTATCGTAAATAGCCAACCCCGCCGTAACAAGCCCGCCGGGAGAGTTAATGTAGAGATTAATTTCCCGGTTTGGATCGTCCGCATCCAAGTACAAAAGTTGGGCAATAATCATATTAGCGCTGGCGGTATCCACTTCGCCTTCGCGGCCGCCCACAAAGATAATACGGTCTTTGAGCAAGCGGGAAAAAATATCGTAACCGACGTTCTTTTCAATAATAGTAGGTATTATCATATTGTATATTGTAGTATATTTTATCCCCAAAAGACCTGTTTTTTACTAGGTCTTTTTTCCGGGGGCATCTAGGTCCAAAGACTCAGGTTTTTTATACAACTTGTATACTAAACTAAGGGTGTAGAGATAAACTTATCAGGAGGCAGTTATGAATTGGCGAAAACTGTTGTGCTCTGTCGTTACTATATCGGTATCCGTTTCGGCATTTGCCACCGTGCACCTACCTGCGAAAATGCTATCCAACCCTATGCTTGTGTTCACGCAGGCTCAATCTTTTCAAAACGGATACTCCGTCTCCGGGAAATATCCGCAGTTATCTCAACTGGAATATCTGATCAACGGGAATTTATTATCCTTTGAAAGTTGGCCGCTCTTGATGCCCGTTCCACAAGAATATGACGAACTCGTGGCGGCGGCAGAAACGTTGCGGCAAAAATTATTACAAGAACGTGAAAGCCTTTTTGCGACCGATGACCCGAACGTAGTGACTGCCATCATCAAAAACGAATTAATGAAAATGGTGGATATAAAAAATCTGCCGCAAGGCCAACTGCCGGATTTAGCGGATCCTAATTTTATTATGAGCCTGGGAACAACTACCGTTAGCAGATACCCGATGCTTTCTCCGTTAGAATATCAGATTAACCAAAACTTCTATCCGTGGGAAGCAATGCCGCTAATGACCCCCATCTCGCCGGAATTGGAAAACACGGTTGTAGCCGCTACTGCTTTGCGGGCGGGCCTGTTAAACTACACCCAAGCGTTAACGCGCGAAAATGAGCTAACCGGAGAAAACAAACGTATTGATGAGCTGCTTATAGAAGCCACCCGCCTTTTTAATTCTATTAACGTAGAAATTGAAAAAAATTATAACAGCCTGTTTGAAGGCCAAAAAACCCGGGACAAAAAATTGGAAAAGGCTATCCAGGCTGCGGAAGAAATCAATGCGCCTTTTACGATGGATCAAGACCTGAACCAGATGGAGAAATATGTCTTGATTATATACCTGTTGAATAAAGCCGTATTGGCTAACCAAAATGTGGTAAACGTTTATTCAACCGATAGCTTATTTACCCAAACCAGCACGTTATTTCTGGAAGCTTTCCTTCGGAAAAAAGCCGCTACCGACCCTTGGGTAAATCCACAAATACGCGCTTTCCTACTGGAGCAAATCGGACAGGATATGCTTAAAGCATCCCAACAGGCAGAATAATCTTTTTTAATCTGTCTCTAAGTTTATCTCCGTCCCCGAGCTTATGCCCGGGGACGCGTGTTTTTAGCAACAGATTTAATTAGATGGAGAAACGCAATCCCCTTCTTGCCCCGTATTGCAACAAGGCATATCAACTTCTAAACTGTTTAGTCCGCAAAAGTCGGCGCACAAGGAAGCGCCGTTTTCATTTGTGCCGGTGCAAGAAGTATCCGGGCTTACGTAATGGCGGGCTAATACATATTGGTACTGCAGCGGCCCATTGTGAGAATAACGCCTGGCGGTAGCAATTCCTTCGTTTAATGAAATGCCGGACAAGGATACTTCGAAGCCGCTTCCCGTCAACGTTACGCTGTTGTTATTTGTGTTACCGGGCTGCTCGGATTGCTGATTATTGACCGGCCGTTCATGCGTATGAAAGGTTACCCCGCTGGCTCCTTCATATTTCAAGTCCAATCCCGTAAACTCAGTTGCGTACCGATTCATCTGTATGAATTTACGTTCCTGCGCTTGGGCGATATTAGCCAGCAGCATAACCGCTTCCATCATGCGGGTCCGTTCTACGGCCTTCATATACTGTGGCAGTGAAACGGCTACTAAAATACCTACAATCAACACAACTATCAACAATTCCAGCAAAGTAAAACCTTTCTTCCGCTTTTTCATATACGCTCCTTGTATTCTCTCTGTCAAATTAAACAGCCACTGTTTTTTTTGTTTCAACGGTTCCGGCGTTACCGGCGGCCGGCACCGGCTCTTTAGGTAACGTAAACCAAAATAACGCTCCCTGCCCGAGACCGGCACTTTCTACGCCGATATCTCCTCCATGCGCAAATACAATTTCTTGAGCAATGGAAAGGCCCAGCCCCCAACCTTGTTTTTTTAAATTCCGGTCATTGGAGGACTGGTGAAATTTTTGGAAAATGCGCTCTTTTTCCGTATGCAAAATACCTGGCCCATTATCCGACACACGGCAAGTAAGGTTTTTATCATCCGCATAAAAGCTGATCTCCACCCGGCCGCCTTGAGGAGCAAATTTAATGGCATTTCCGATTAAATTACTTAACACTTGCGATACGCGGAAACGGTCCGCCACAACAGTCACCCTATCCGGATAATCATATCTTTGAAGATACACGCCTTTTTTTTGGGCATTTACCGTTTGCAACGTAACCACATCTTCCACAAGCGCATTAAAATTGAAGGGTTGCCCGTCCATTTTAAACCGACCGGACTCAATCATGGAAATATCCATCAAATCCGCCATCAACATATTCATATTGTCCGTAGCTTTCAAAATATTATTAAGTGCCATTTGGTCGTTGTTACCCACGTTTTGCGGGTTATCCATCATCAGCACCGACGCAAACCCCTGAATAGAAGAAAGCGGTTGGCGCAAATCGTGCGCCACAATAGACATAAATTTAGAACGGATTTCGTTAAGACGCGTCAGTTCTTGGTTGGAAAGACGTAATTTATTGACCATACTCTCCAACACATTGACCTTGCCGGATAACTGCATTTGCAGCGAAGCAATTTGTTGTTGGTAATTATGCTCGGCTTTCATGATCGTGCGGTTCATTTTACGCAGTACAAACTTTTTGGTTATCCAATAAGTTAACAAGGAAAGCGCCGACGAAACAATTATTCCGTATACAATCATTTGTGCCCAAGGCATAACAGACTCCTTTATTTAATATCCAATACTCCGCCCATGATTTGTTCCAGTTGCTTGCGCGTCAGTGCCCCTTCACGCAGCAGTTTGGGGGTTCCTGTCATATCCACCACGCTGGAAGCCACCGGACTGAGCGTACCCGCACAGAAAATATAATCTGCTTTTCCTTCAAATGTATCCAACAACACTTTTTCGTTTGTGATTACATCTTGCCCGTGCAAATTCGCACTGGTACAAGCCAACGGTACATACATCTGCTTCAGTAATTCTAGCAAAAATGGATGATTGGGAACACGAAACCCTAAACCGGCAAATCCCCGCAAAAAGATCCTCCCGCGCTTTGTGGGCGGCAAAATGAGGGTTAGCCCGCCGGGCCAAAAAGCCGAAGCCAAGCGTTGTGCCTGCACGGAAAGAACGGCCTCTTGTTTGACTTGCTCCACACTGCCTCTTAATAGTTGCAAGGGGCTTGTCGCCGGGCGGTTTTTAAGTCGGTAAATCGTTTGGATGCTTTTTTCCTGCCCGGCAGCGGTGCCTATGCCATACACCGTATCGGTGGGCAAAACTGCCACGGCCCCTTGCTCCAAGTCGCGGGCGGCTTGAAGAAGTTGCTTGTCTGTTACTTCCGAAACATTAAAAATACGGGTTTGGCTCATCTTCCTTCTCCGCTTCGGCGGCAGGACGGTCAATAATCAAAACAAACTCTCCCTGCATTTTACTACGCGTCCTAAACTGTTGTATCAGTTCTTTCACTCGGCCGCGCAGCCACTCTTCATATACTTTGGAAAGTTCCCGCGCCACGATTAGGGGTGTATCTTCGCCGAGTGTTTTGGCAATCAGTTCCAACATTTTAATCACGCGGTAGGGAGACTCATACAATACCACCGGAACCGAAAGGGCATACGCATTGGCAATCAGTTTAGCAGCCTTGCCGGGTTTACGCGGCAAAAAACCCAAAAAGGTAAACGCGCCGCCCGTTATCCCCGCGCCGGCCAACGCGCACGCTACCGCGCTGGGCCCGGGCAAAGAAGATACTTTTATGCCGGCGGCAACGGCTTGTTTCACAAGCCGCCACCCCGGATCCGAAATGCACGGCGTTCCGCAATCGGATACTAAAGCGGCTGTTTTACCGTTTTTCAACAGTTCCACACAACGCGTTATACTGTGCGGATCGTTTTCATTGTAGCGGGCGGTCGGTTTGGAAATGCCAAAATGAGATAATAAAATTTGCGTACGGCGCGTATCTTCGCACAGCACCACATCCGCGCTTTTGAGCGTTTCCAGCGCGCGCAACGTAATATCCTGCAAATTCCCGATAGGAGTAGGAACAATATAAAGCATACATAAAGTATATAAAAAATTACGGGCTATCGCAGTATTTAGTATAATACATAATTGTCGCAAATATAATTATAAAAAGAAGAAAGAGGAACCGAAAAACAGAAATGTCCAGAATCTTATCCAAAATCAAATTAAACACTTTCGCCATTATTTTATCTATTTTGGCAATTGTAACCGCTCTTACTTGGATTATCCCCCCCGGCTCTTATGACCGAGCTGAAATAAATGGCCGTCAAGTAGTTGTAGCCGGCACCTACCACCCGGTAGCCCCCGCCCCGCAAGGGTTATTTGATTTTTTAAAATCCCCCGTACAAGGTTTTAGCAAAACCGCCGAAGTAATTGTATTTTTACTTATGATTGGCGGTGTACTGAGCGTCATAGAAAAGACGGGGGCTATTGCCGCGGGCATACAAGCCGCCAGCGGGTTCTTCCACCGAAATCCGCGGCTGCGTTTCTTGTTTATTCCGCTGGGCGTGATTGTATTTTCGCTGTGCGGGGCCACCTTTGGCATGTGTGAGGAAGCCCTTATCTTTGTACCTATTTTTATTCCGCTGGCGCTTTCCTTAGATTATGACTCGGCACTCGGTACGGCTATTCCGTTTGTAGGTGCGGGCGTTGGTTTTGCCGCCGCCTTTACCAATCCTTTTACCGTGGGTATCGCACAAGGCATTGCACAAGTGCCGCTCTACTCCGGGTTAGGGTACCGGCTGATTATCTGGCTGATTTGTACGGCTGTTATTATTTTATGGCTCGGCTTATATGCCCGGCGCGTACGCAGAGATCCGACCAAAAGTTTAACCTACGAGTTTGACATTGAAAGACGCAAAGAACTTAAACTGCATAAAGAAGAAACCCATATTACCCGACGACAAAAAATGGTACTGTTTGCGTTTGGTATGGGTATGCTGGGGCTCATTATAGGGGTACTTAAACCGCAAATTTGTGCTTTTATACACGGCACGTGGGGCCTTGATTTAATGACGTTATTACACTTAGAAGAAGAAGGTTGGTATATCACCGAAATTGCCGCGTGGTTTTTAGGAGTCGGTTTTGTGTGCGGATTTTTGGGCAAAATGAATATGCAAAAATTTACCGACGCTTTTTTTGACGGTGTACGCAGCATGGCGGAAATTGCCATGCTTTTATGTTTTGCCCAAGCCATCGTCATCATTGCCAACAACGGCCACATTTTAGATACCCTGTTAGAAGCTATGTCCGGCGCTATTAAGCACTTGCACCCGGTTTGCGCTTCGTGGGCAGCCATGATGCTACAAACGGTTATTGACTTCTTCATTCCGTCCGGTTCGGGTAAAGCCGTGCTGACGATGCCCATTTTGGCTCCGCTGGCCGACCTAATCGGTATTACGCGCCAAACCATGGTTTTAGCCTTCCAACTGGGCGGCAGCTGGATGAATATGGTTATCCCCACCGACCCCGTTACCATTGCGGCTATCGGGTTTGCCCGTATTGCTTACCCCAAATGGCTTAAATGGATGTTGCCACTGCTGATTGTGATGTATCTATTATCCTTCTTGTTCCTGATTCCACCGTACCTAATGAAGTGGCAATAGCCCTGCGAAAAAAGTGGTTTATTTTGTAGAATAAGGGAAGCCCTGTAGACGCATCCGGGGCTTCTTTAAATTATGTTAAACGAACTCAAAACCGTCTCGTATTTTCACTGGGCTGATTGGCTGGTATTGGCCGCTGTATTGTTAGCTACGGCCTTAGCGGCCGCCTACGGACGGGTACGCCTTCAACAAACCCAAAAGAAAGAAAAATTATCAGCCCTGGATTACCTGCTTATGGGACGCCAACTGACCCTGCCGCTTTTTGTAGCCACCTTGGTAGCTACGTGGTATGGAGGCATCTTTGGCATTAACGAGATTACATTTAACTACGGTATTTATAATTTCTTAACACAGGGTATATTTTGGTATGTAGCCTATTTTATTTTTGCGTTTTTTATTGCCGATAAAATCGCCCGCTATAACTCGCTGACGTTACCTGATTTGACCGGGCAAATGTTCGGGCCGAAATCGGCCAAAGTGTCTGCCGTATTTACCTTTTTCTATATTACCCCGGTTGCGTATGTGCTTAGCTTGGGAATGTTTTTACACATGGTATTTGGTATCAGCATTTTAATGGGAATGATTTACGGCACGCTGTTTACCTGTTTATATACAGCCTGGGGCGGGTTCCGTTCCGTTGTATTTTCCGACTTGGTACAGTTTTTCGTTATGTGTACCACGGTGCTCTTGGTAGTAGTTTTTTCTATATATACTTTTGGGGGAGCGTCTTTTCTGAAAGCCCATTTGCCGGCTTCGCACTTTACACTCACCGGCGGAAATTCGTGGTTGAGCACCTTTGTGTGGGGCTTTATTGCCATGTCCACGCTCATTGATCCCAGCTTTTACCAGCGTTGTTTTGCGGCCAAAAGTCCGCGGGTCGTTAAACGCGGCGTACTCATTTCTACCTTTATTTGGTTTTGTTTTGATATTTGTACGACCACCGGCTCTTTGTACGCCCGGGCTCTCTTGCCGCATGCACAGCCGGCGCAAGCGTACTTTTTCTACTCTATTCAATTATTACCCATTGGTCTGCGCGGATTTTTTGTAGCCGGTATTTTATCTATCATTTTATCTACACTTAATTCTTTTCTGTTTATCGCGTCTAACACACTGAGCTTTGACCTGTTACGCAAGCAATTTAAGAATATCGTTCTATCCAACCGTATTATGATTTTTGCCGTCGGAACCATCTCCATCTTGTTGGCACAACTGCTGCACGATAACTTTAAAACCATTTGGTTGGTGCTCGGCTCCTATTTTTCGGCGTGTTTGTTAATCCCTATTTTGATGGGATATATCCACCCCGGCTGTATCAGTGATAAATTATTTGTGACCTCTTCTTTGATTAGTGCTATCCTGATGACGGTTTGGCGCATAGTAGTTCCGCCGGCCTGGTTGGACGTTATAGATCCCTTTTATATCGGGGTTAGTTGCAGTCTGATTATTTTGGTGCTGTTTAGGAGTCGTCGTGAAAGCATTTCATCACGCATTGTTGATAGGTAACAGCCCGGACGTTTCCCCGCGCTTATTAAAACAGTTAGCCCAACAGGCCGACTGGGTAATTGCCGCTGACGGCGGGGCCGACAGCGCCCGTAAGGCCGGCCTCTGCCCGGACGTTATCATCGGGGATTTAGATTCCGCTTCCTCTTCCGCACGCCGCAAATTCTCCAAAGCCCGTTGGATATTTGTAGACAACCAAAACAATACCGATTTACAAAAAGCCCTTGATTTTATTTCCAAACAAGCCGGCAAAAAATGTACCTTAGCCGGCTTTACCGGCGGACGGGTTGATTTTTCGCTGGGAAACATTTTAGCCCTTTACCCTTACGCAAATAAAATGGAACTTTGTTTGGCGGGTAATGGGTGGAAAATGTTTCCGCTCGCCGCTTCCCGCCGCTTTACCGCGCGCCCCGGGACGCGCGTGAGCTTAGTACCGTTAAAACGCTGTACCGGCGTTACGTTGGATGGGTTAAAATTTCCTTTACAAAACGCGCAAATAACATTAGGCACTACCCGCACCTTAAGCAATCAAGCCGTCAAAACCCACTTTTCCGTATCGCTTAAAAGCGGTTTTTTACTCGTTTATATAGAGGACTAATCACCGGTTTCTCTTCCAAGGGCCCATTTTTATTCTAGGTCTTAATTACCCCTCCCAACTAGGCCCATTGACCCTTGTGATGTCCGTCCATTAACTCGTAAAATAATGAGGTGATATAAAATTTTTGCTGGAGGAGTATATGAAAAAAAATCTCACCACAATCCTTTCGGCCAGTTTAGCTGCCGTGTTATTGACCCCTACAGCGACACTGGCTCAAAACAAACTAAAAGAAATGAGCGAAGCTGCTCAAACTCTCTATAAAGCAGAAAGCACCCTTACAAAATCTGCGGCCGAATTATCCAACCTTTCCAAAAAAATAGAAAAAGCCGTTAGAAACTCCGAAGCGATGACTAAAAAAATTTATAAAGTTGACGTTGAACGCGCTACGCTGCCCGCCATACATTTTGAGGAAGGCCGCAATCACGGAGTTTTCCAATGTATTACTAACGAAAATATCAAAGTTGTGGATACCGGCGCCGTGAAAGTTAAAACGGTTACAAAGGACGGACTTGTTCCGTTAGCGGGGCAAGACAAAGCCTTTACGGTTTGTGCGGGTGATAAAATTTTGATAAGCCCGACTTTCCGTTTCCCGATGATTATGAACGCGGAAAAATTTAAAAAGTTATACGCTCCGTTAGAAGGGCAAAGAAATGTTTTTACCTTGCGCAACCAACCGGCGGAGCCCTCGCCGATTGACGTAAGATTGTTTACGCGCGATTGGCAGCCGACACCCACCCCCGGCTACAACAACCCGCCTATGTACAAGAAAGGGGACGTCCTCGTGTCTTTGTACGACGGCAATTTACGCCTTGTTATGCCGCGCGAAGAATTTTTAACGTTTTTCCACGCCGACGGAGACTTTGCCGAAGTGGCCGCCAAGTTATTTAAAAAATGGGGCGTAAAAGATACCTTAAAATTCTTAGGTATCCAGGCGGGAGAACCGGCTTTTTACGTTGAAAAATCTGTCCGGGCCAAACAAACCCTGTGGGGAGATTGGCTGGTTACCCAAGCAAATAAAGAACAAGCTGTTTTTAGCAGTGAAACCTTTGCCAGAGACTATACCCCCGACCTTGAACTGGGCGAAGGATGGTATAAACCGGCCGGGGCTCCGCAACAATTTATTGAAATCAAACGCGATTTAACGATTAAAACCTCGTGGGGAGAAACACAGTTCTTGCGCTCCGGCGACCGCTTAAACATCACCAACCCCGAGCGTATTTACGGCGTTGCCAAAGCCGAATTTGAAGAAACGTATAAACCCGTTGAAGGACAAGAAACTACTTCCGAGACGAGCGGTAACTCGGAAGCCGTACAGAATAATAAACCCGGAAGGCCTGAGATAAATGCATGGACCTCTTTGAAAGCATTTATGGAGGTGGCAAATCAACATAGACCCTATGAACCATGGGATTTTGTAAAAGAATCTTACATCCCGGATCTTTAAATCGTTATTCTGAAATTGACTTAAACACCCCCGAATATAACGGGGGTGTGTTTTCGGTCAACAACGAACCAAAATACCCATTTTTTGCTAGGCCTTAATTGCCCCCCCGTTTAGGACCATTGACCCTTGTGAGCTACCTCTATTCCCGCTAGAATAATTAGGTAAGGTAGGGAATTTAAAAGTAAAGAGGATTTTCATGAAAAAAAATTTAGCAAAAACTTTTTCACTCGGACTAGCCACCTTGCTACTAGCCCCGGCCGTAGCCCAAGCCCAAAACAAATGGAAAGCCGGAAAACAAATTGTAGAAGCTTTGCAAGGAAACGCCGCAAAAGGAATTGTCAAAACATTAGAATCGCAATCCAATAAGTTTTCCAAAACGATTGATGCCGTTGCCCAAAATGCCCAAAAGGAAGCCACGCAATATATCCGGGGGACATACCGGGTAGAAGTTCCCACCGAGCACTTTCTACGCGGCAGCCAAGTACAAGAAGAAACCGACCGCATTTTTAGACAGATTCACGGGGACATTGTTGATTTGCAAGTAGAAAAAATTACCCGAGCTACCGGGCATGATGTGTTTGTAACACCTCTCAAAGAAGTCAAACAACTTTCCACCAAACCGGGCGATGTTATTTTACAACCCAGCTCGCTGCCGTATCCAATTGTGATGAGCCAAGAAAAATTTGCCGAGTTATATCGACCGATCAAGGGGATGCCGAATCTGGCACTACGCCAAGGAAATACACCTATGCCGGTAGAAATCAGCTACATTACGCGCGATTGGACGCCTGCGCCGGTTCGCTTTTTGAGAAATCCGGACACTTATAAAAAGGGCGATTTCGTGGTTTCGTTCTACGGCGGTTGGTTACGCAGAACCCTGCCGGCAGAAGAAATTGCCACCTATTTCCGCGGTCAAAACTTTTCGCTTGCTAATATAAACCTGTTGTTTAGAACCTTGGGCCCGCAAAATACACTTAAATTTTTAGATATTCCCGCAGGGGAACCCGCCCTTTACGCCAAAAGCGCCCGCATCCAAGCGCGGCCGGCGGAGGAAGGAGGTTGGTTGATTACCGATTCAAACGGATTGCAGAGCATCATGTCGGACGAATCCTTTGCCAGAGGATATGAACCTGCCGAAGAACTGGGAGAAGGTTGGTATAAACCGGCCGGGGCTCCGCAAACCTTTATACAAATCCAACGCGAACTTAAAATAAAGAACGCGGCTGGGCAAGAGCAAGTTTTTGCCCCCGGATCCTTCTTAAATATCTCCATACCGGAGTATGTGTATGGAATGACCGAAGAAGAATTTAAAGAAACTTACGAACTTATCAAATAATATCCTCCCTGCCGTCCCCCGGCCACACACCCCGGGGGACGGTTCTTTTACGGGTCCGGAACGTCTTTCCCCTCGGCACGAGAAAAAACACACAAAGAAGGAAACCGTAGAAAAGACAAAAGCCCCCTTTTACTGCCGCAAGAAAAGAGGCAAACGCGCAAAGCCCCCCGCTCGGCAGGGATGTTTTCTGCTAAGCGGGCCTTCCGGCTACCCGACGATAAACCAAAACAATACCGCAAAAACGCCCCGGAAGTGTTGCCCGGGGCGTTTTTGAGCCTGTGTTACAAAACCTTACAAATGGTTCGGTAGCAAGCAACCGCTTAATTCTTGCTCCATCCGATCAATTTCCAATTGGGTGGCTTGGTACCATTCCGCGAAACTGTAATTGATGTCGGAAAAAGCACAGAACAAGCGTTTTTGCCGAATGTCTTGCAAGGCCTTTTTCTTCTTGTGTTTTTTCATGCCGGTACCTCCTTTTGTAATTTCTTGCGGCTTACTGTTAGTCTATGCTTTTAGGCAAAATTCTCCAGGGTCCTTGGCTCTATTTACCCGGCTAATTTGGACCCAAGTATTTAATTAATTAAGGCCTATTTTTTTCGCTCGGTACGGCCCAGATGCAACTGGGCAAAAGGACCTATGTTTTTGCTATACTGCTAATATATGACGAGTAAGATTTTGGAAAAAGCCCAAGCCACGCACAAGCTGACTAAAGCGGAAATTGTAAAATTACTTTCGCTAAAAGAGACGTCTGCCCTGTTTGAAACGGCTAATCAAGTGCGCCGGGAATTTGTGGGGGACGGCGTTTATTTGCGGGGGCTGATTGAATTTTCCAACTACTGTAAAAATAATTGTTTATATTGCGGCATCCGTGCGGGAAACTCCCACGTAAAACGTTACCGGTTGACCCCGCAAGAAATCGTACAAACTGCCCAAAAAGCCTCCTCTTACGGATACAAAACCATCGTTTTACAATCGGGCGAAGATGGGTGGTTTGATACCGATACGCTGTGTGATATCGTCCGGCAAATTAAAAATTTAGACGTGGCTATTACGCTAAGCATTGGCGAAAAAACACACGAAGAATATGCCGCTTACCGCCAAGCCGGAGCCGACCGCTACTTGCTGCGCATTGAAACAACCGATAAAACGCTCTACGAAAAATTAGACCCGGGCCTAAGTTGGGAAAACCGCGTACGCTGTTTATATGATTTGAAAGAATTAGGGTACGAGGTCGGCTCCGGCTCGTTGGTGGGCTTGCCGGGGCAAAGCATAGAAAGTTTGGCAGATGATTTGTTATTTTTCCAAAAATTGCCGGTAGATATGGCGGGTATCGGACCGTTTATCCCCCACCCGCAAACCCCGCTAGCAGACCAAAGCGCCGACGGGCATTTTGAACTAGCACTAAAAATGATGGCGGTTATGCGGCTGCTGTTGCCGGACATCAATATCCCGGCCACTACCGCTATGGAAACACTCCACCCGCAAGGACGGCTACTCGCCCTACAGGCAGGCGCCAATGTGGTTATGCCCAACGCCACCGATACGCAATACCGCTCGTTTTACGAATTATACCCGGGGAAAATTTGTCTGGGAGACAATGCCGAAAAATGTCGCCACTGTATAGAAGGCAAAATACAATCTATCGGCCGGCATATTGCGCCCGGCAAAGGGTTCCACGGGGACTATAAAAAAGAAAACGTCTAAAAAAATTGGGTAAATTAAAAAAACCCCGCCGTTAAGCGGGGTTTTTTGCGAAATGCACTACTGACTAAAACCCTTCGCACGCCTTGTCACGCAAAAAGGGAATCACCTCTTTGAAAGGGTTTTTCTTCATCCACCTTTCCACTTGAAAGGCCGACACAGAAACACCGGCCGCCGTATGATAGCCAAAATCATACACCAAGCGGTAAAGCGGAATATCTATATACCGCCAACGGAGTTCCCACTCGCCGTGATTGTACGAGTCCGGCTCCATTATAAAAATAAGTTTGCCACCCTCATCATCGGTAGTATAGTGACACAGGGCATTTTCCGGGCAATCGTTCATCCCGTGGAAATACCCGCCGATAATAACAAACGGCATCATACGTACTTCGTACGAACTCATTTCAAAAGGACTTTCAAGAGAAGCCGCATATTCAATATCCCAACTCTCTGAGAGTTTATGACGATAGGCTTCCCAAAAAGGTATTTTCTTTCCCGTTAAAGGATCACGAAGGAAAAAATCCGGCTCTTTCTCCACTTTTTCTTGAATAGCCGCTTGTATTCGTTGGCGGATTTCAGGTAGATTTCGGCCCGCATCCGTGGCCGCCGTCCGCGCAAACGATGCAGTGCTTAAGGCACAAACAGCACATAGAACTACTAGGTATTTTTTCATTACTTCCTCCTTATCTTGCTGATATTTTATGGTAACAAACAACCCAAAATAACGTCAATAGGACAAAAGCCCCATACCCGGCTTGGGCCTTTTGGCCCCGCCATGAAAAAGCCCCGCCGGTAAGCGGGGCTTGTTTTTGGGGTTTTGGAAAATTTTACATATTTTCCGGCAAGGCCACCGGGGCGGCTACCGCTTCGGCCGGTTTGGCCCCCCACGTAACGTGGTAGTTAATGCCGTCGGCTTCCAGCGAGATTTTACCTTGCTGGTACAACGCACCTAACGCCAAATACAATACGGAGCTGGACATATGCAGCATCACTTTTAACTGCCAAGAGCTCACCGTATTATTTTTGGATAAATACTCGCTGATTTGGTTAATAGCTAATTGGATATTTTCTTGTAATGGAGTCATAATTACACCCGTTCAATGGCAAAAAGCGGCTCGCCTTGTTTGACCGGCTTGCCGTTTTCCACCAATACCTTTTTGATTATACACGGGAAGTCCGCCCGCATTTCGTTAAAAACTTTCATCGCTTCAATTAAACAAATAACGTCGCCTTTTTCCACACGCGCACCTTCTTTAACAAAAGGCGGAGCGCTGGGCGTGGAACCGCGGAAGAAAATGCCCATTAAAGGCGCATTTAAGACTTCTTTATATTGCTCTTGCAAGGCCACCGCCCCGCCGTTAGAAACGGCCCCGGTCACACTGCCTACCGCTACCGGTACCGGCACGACCGCCGGTTTGGCTTTGACCAAGCGGACGTACAACCCTTTTTGGTCGTATTCAATCGTGTCCAATTGGTTGTCCTGCATAAAACTATAGAGCTGCTTTACTTCTTTTAAAATGGGAGATTCTTTCGCCGCTACTGCTTTGGCTTTGTTGGTTACAACTTTTTTCTGGGTAGTTGATTTTTTCATATAACCTCTGCTTTCGTAGAAAATACTACGAACTACTATTTATTCTACATAATTTTTAGCGCATTGTTGCATTACTTTGCGCGGGAAGCGGTTGCAATTTCTCTTTTTGGCCGGAAATTTCTTCCATAATTTGGGTTAAATTCCCGCTTATTTGCCGCTCTAAAATTTGGCGCAACACATTACCCTGTAACTGCGTATAGGCCGGAATTAACACCGGCGAAAACAAATACAAGGTATGCTCGTTTATCCACCGCACTACCGACGCCGTGCCCGGGCGGGCAAATACTTCCCACCGCTTGGCCGAAAATTCGCCGATAGGTTTGTCCTGCCCAGCGCGGTGCAACGTAAGCGTCAGTTGCGTGCATAAGCCGTTTTGCCGGGCCCCGACTTGCTCCCAATTATGTAATGCGTCGTCACAATCTACCCGGGTTAATTTGGAAACTAATTTCACTTCCGCCGTAAAATGGTATTTATCTTCCAAGCGGTGCGATCCGGCGTCTGCCCGGGTAAACAAAGTGCCCAGCGCGTCGGTAGCAGCTACCATAACCGCGTCGGACACATCTAACGTGAAGCCGTAGAGGGCCGCGCTGTCCGGGTCCGAAATAGAAATTTGGGCGGGCATAATTTTATCGGATAAAACAAGTATAGACGCTTCTATCCGTTCCGGTTGCCCGGGCTCATTAAAAATGCCGCGCCGCAAACGGCCATGATACATACACCCCGTCAACGTAACAAGCAGCATAAGGAAAAACAATTTTTGAAATGATTTTATCACAGGGGACATAACTCCTTAGACCGCCCAACTACCGGGTGCGGGATAATTTTTTGTAAAGCGCTTTAGCCGCCGGCCAACCGTCTTTAGCTTTTTCCAAGTAGGACAGGGCCTCTTCATTTTTACCTTGTGCCATACGCAACACGCCTACGTGGTAAGCCAACTCCGGCTCGCGTGCGACTACTTCGGCCGGCAGGGCTCCAAAAATCTGCTCGGCCTCTTGCAAACGGCCTTGTTTTATATAAATCCACCCCAGGGTATCTTGAAAGGAAACATCCCCCGGCACCAGTTCAAGCGATTTTTGGCTGTATTGCTCCGCCTCGTTCAAGCGCGTTTCACGCTCCGCCAAGCTGTATGCCCACAAATTAAGGGCCGGCGCATTTTGCGGCTCAGACGCTAAAATCTGCTTAAGCTGTTCTTCCATAGCGTTATATTTTTTTAAGCTTTCCAACGCATAGGCGTAGTGCAGCCGCGCTTGGATATAATCGGGATTAGTGTTTACTATTTTTTCAAACACGCGGGCTGCTTTTTTATATTCTTTATTATCATTAAGAGCCAGCCCGTAAAAAAAGCCGATTTCCACATTGCCTTCAAATTTTTTATACGCCTGCTGCAATGTTTTCAAACTCTCTTTGGGCAGGTTGGCTTTTCGCTGTAAAAAACTCACTTGCAACCACCGCGAAGCATTCGTGTCATAATCGGCAGCCTCTTGCAAGTACGTAATCGCCGGCAGAAATTCTCCGCGGTTTTCGGCAATTAACGATAAGAAATTATTCGTCATTGAGTCGGAAGGGTCAGAGGCTTTGGCTTTTAAAAAATAAGCCTCGGCTTTCGGAACATCTTTGACCACCAAAAATACCGCCCCCATGCGGGAAAACATACCCGCATTTCCATAGCCGATTTTTTCCAGTTCTTCAAACTCGTGCAACATTAAAAAATATTGCGACGCATTTTCGTAAATTTCCGCTTTTTCCAAATAAGCGGTAGGGTCGGCCGGGTCCGCGGCCACCGATTTATCTAAATATTCTAAAGCCGTTTTCCACTGTTTTTTTCGCTTGTAAATCCGCCCGATTTGCGCGTACGCTCTGGAAGCCGCGAACGGCTGGTCTTTAGCTAATTTTTCCAATTCTTCTATGGCTTTGTGCTCATCTATCAACGAAAGTAATGTTAGATAGTGGTAAACCAACTCCATATCTTCCGGGCGCGCTTCCAACGCTTTTTTATAAGATTCCAACGCTTTGGCAGGTTCCCATTTAGCCAATTGGTACGCCGCATAAACGGCCCAATCTTCCGATTCGTTTTCTCCGCTGTTTATATAATCAATATACGGCTCTGCCAGTTCCGGTTTACCCATCCCTAACGCCGCCGAAACCAACATCCGGCGCAAATATTTGGAATCCGGCTGCGAGAGCAGCATTTTTTGTAACAATTCATAGGAACGAGACGGATTTTGCTTATAGGCATAAACGGATTCTAAAAAAGTGTTAAACAGGCGGGCTTCGGCGCGGCCTTCTTCGCCCAGCGGCAAGGCGTGTAACGGCCCGGCCGCCAATACCCCTAATAAAATAAATACCTTTTTCACAAGGAACACCCCATAATTAAAGCATCTTCGTTATTAGCATAAAAATTTTTACGCACACCCACTTGCGTAAACCCGGCTTTTTGATAGAGTGCTACCGCCGGACCGTTACACACCCCGACTTCCAATGTAATCTGTCGGCCGCCGTGTTCGCGGGCCCAATTAAGCACACGCTTAACTAATTCAACCCCTATGCCGCGGCGTGTAAAATCGGGCGATACACCCACGTTTAAAATTTCCCCTACTCCGGCTGCCAAGCGCAAGGCCGCAAACCCGGCTATTTGCTTCCCCGTTTGCGCACACCAAATACAAGACGATTTTTCCGCCAGTTCCGTTTGCCAGCCGAGTTCCCCCCACTGGGCACAACGCGGCTGCGCCTTTTCAATCGCGCTCAAGGCAGGAACATCAGATAATACGGCTAAACGATAGTTCATTGGGGTGTAATTAGTTCAAAACGGGCCGGTTTTAAATAAAGCGGCTCCAGCGCGTCGGTTTTAAATTTTTCTTCTTGAGATAAAGCCAAAAGTGTTTGGGGCTGCACGCGTCCGTCTTTATCTGCCGCCAACGGATAACCGTTTTGTGTCAGACTGGCTAGATTTTTCCCCTCTTTGTCCGTACCGGCTAACATAAGCGGCGCCGGATAAGCCGCCAAACGTTTTAGCAACTCTTCGCGCGAAAGCCATAACGGTCCGGCATTATTCTCATCAAAAATCTGTAAAAAATACTCTTCGCGAAAAGCGTGCAACACGACCCCCAACACCCCACCCGGGTTTTGGTGTTTAAAGCGGGCAAAAGCGGCCGCATTTTCCACCTGACGACGGATGAGTTCAAAAACAGTGGCCCCGTATACTTCCGCTTGATTTAAGTATTTCATCATAGAAGCAAACGTTAGCGCAATGCGTATGCCGGTAAAACGGCCGGGCCCGCGCACAATGCAAATACGTTTCACTTCTTGCAAAGTGGTTCCGGCAGCTTGCAGGGCTGCTTGCAAAACCGGGAAGAGAAGCCGCTCTTGCTTGATACCGGTTTTCCGGCGGACAACCTGCTTGCCGGGCGCACGGACGCTGACAAGCAGCGTCGGGCCGGAGGTATCAAGCCCTACGGTTACGGCTGTGCTATCTTGCATAAATCCTCCAAACGCTCGTCGGACACGCGGCCAAACGAGCGGAGTTCAATTTCCCGTTCGTCGCCTTCTTTAAGTATAAAATTCATCTCCAGCCGGTCTTGCGGCAACACGCGGCTGATGGGGTCGGGCCATTCGGCTAAAATGACCGCTTTTTCATCTTCCAACATTTCTTCAAATCCCAAATTAAACACTTCGCCTTCTTCCAAACGGAATAAATCAATATGAAACAGCCTGTGCGATTTGTTTTGATATTTTTTCATTAAACTAAAACTCGCGCTGGTGGGCGAACTTTTAAGCCCCAGGGCCGTGGCTATTCCTTTGACAAAAACCGTCTTCCCTGCGCCGATAGGTCCACGCAAAAAAATAATTTCACCGCCTTGTAACGCGCGGGCAAAATGCCCGGCAATAGCCAAGGTTTGCTCACGGGAAGAGGAAAAAATTTTGCCTTGTTTCATTATTTTACCGTTTTAATACACACCCGCCGGCCATTGACTACTTGGCGGTCTTCGTTCATGGGGTCAAGCACCTCATCCCCATCCACCAAAAACACATATTTATATTCGCCCGCTGTCAACGCTACCGACGTTTCAAAATATCCTTTGCGGTAAGCTTTAAGCTCTATAGGGTCTTTGCCCCAACGGTTAAAATCAGCCGCCAGTTCCACTTTTTGGGCGCCGGGAATAGTTAAATAAAATTTTCGGTATTTTACTTCCGTATCGTACGGTTGCGGTTTTTTCTTTTGGCCGGCGCGCAAGCTTTCTTTATTTAAAGGAGCAATAGACGCAGTGTTTTCAATGGTTCCGGCGGCGTAGTCGTAATAGTCGGAAGAGGCCACAAAAAACCATGTTAATACTAAAATCAGTAAAAACAGAAAAAACGCAAATAACGCCCCGGGACGCTTAATACTAGTCATCTAAAAAACTCCTTAAGTAAAACTGCGCGCCGCACGCGTGGGCAATTTTTTCTACAGATTTTGCGTCGGCTCCGGTTCTGTCAACACAGCTAACGACTACACGCTTGATACCGGCGTGTACGCATTGACGGATAAATTCAACCACCTCTTCGTATCCGTTTTCAAACTCCGGGATGGGGCGGACCAGTTGGCGCCAGGTAGGCGCGTCCTGCGCGTTTAAGCTAATGCTAACAGCATCTATCACCGATGCCAATGACGGAACGATATCTTTGTGATTGATTAAGTTTCCTAACCCGTTCGTATTTAAACGAATTGTAAACGGCGGATATTTGGCTTGCGCACGCCAACCTTTTAATGTTTGCGCGACAAATAACAAAACATCCAGCCGCATGGTTGGCTCGCCATAACCGCAGAAAACTACTTCTTTAAAGGGGGCTTTGGGTAGTTCCTTTTCCAAGGCCAAGACGACTTCTCCGCTACCGGGCTCGTTGCCGGACAAATCCAGGTTATTGCCGTGAAAGTCCATGTTCCATTTTGTCTTAATACAAAATGTACACAAGTTGGGGCAACGGTTCGTCAGATTGATGTAGACGCCTTGCCCAAAACGGTAAATAACAGACGGAACGGTTTGATTATCCATAAAACACCTTTATTTTATTATACCAATTTCCGTATATTGAGCCGGATACGATTTTTCGGCTAGGCAAGCGCGCAGAAAAATAATAGAATAGATATATTGGAGAGGTGGCCGAGTGGTTTAAGGCGTCAGTCTTGAAAACTGATGTAGGGGCAACTCTACCGAGGGTTCGAATCCCTCCCTCTCCGTATTTTAGTTTTGAATTTTCAGCATATATCCCTGTTAGAGTTTAGCTCCGACGGGGATTTTTTTATAAACCACTTATAGCATGCGTTTTTTGGCGTGTTTTTGGAAATTATGCAAAATCTTTTGTTTTTATGCTGACAACACTAGGTAGGAAGTCGTTCACTTGCGATTATTTGTGGAAGATTTGCTCTTGTTCTTGCCAATCCGAAGTGCGGATTGAGAGAAATTTTTTGAGTGTGCAATCTGCGGGTTGGGTACCGTTTAGGACAGCTCGCATGATTTTAGGAGATAAAAAACTTAAATTAAGGATCCTGCGGACATACTGCACGCATACCTTTTCTCTATTTGCTATTTCTTGAGCAGTTTTACCATCTAATATATTTTGGTGCCAAGTATAGGCTTGATTTAAGATTTTGATAAGTTCTTTATTGGATTGTTTTGTGGGTTGGATAAATTGCCCTACTATAACCTTAGCTCCGTTGGCTACCGTTCCTATACGATATGCTTCTGTATAAGTGGTTTCATTTTTTAGTTTCTCGGGTTTGAGGGCACACATTTCTCTATTTTCATAAATAGCGTTAAACAACTCACTTACTTGCTCTTGATAGAGTGTAATTTCTATCTTGTTGGGATTTAATTTAATGCGTTTGATTAAAGTTTTTTCTATATCTCGCGTTATTGGATATGATGGTAGCCGTTTGATAATTTCCTTTTGTTTGCTTACGCCAAACTTTTGGATATACGGGTATATTTTATTTTTATCCTTCAAAAATTCACTAAACCAACTATCTATAAAGTTTTCCAGTTGCGGCAGAGAGACTTTGCTTATCTTTCCTAATTTGGCAGGCTCTTTGCGGATAACGGCTTGGCTCACATAATACCGATATGTTTTCCCACTACAACCTGTACTCCAACTGGGGCTCATGGCGTTGCCTTTATCATCATATAGTTTGCCGGATAAAAGACTCTTTTTAGGATCATAATGTTGGCGGTTAATACGATTATCCGCCATTACTGCTTGTACCTGCTCAAATAGTTCGGTTGGGATTATCCCTTGATGTTCCCCCTGATACCATGTACCTTTATGCCCTACTAGGCCGATATAGGCTTTATTGCGTAGGATACAATTTAAGTTCCCTACGGATATATTATACCCTTGTTTACTTAACCACTCTTTTAAGAGCGTGGTGCTTTTAAGTTCAACATACTTTTTGAATATAGTATTAACAAGTTCTGCTTTTTCTTCATTAGGGTATATTTTCTTATCTTTGCGGTAATACCCTAGCGGTGGTTTACCGCCCATCCACATCCCCTTCTTTTTACTGGCACTTATCTTATCCCGTATACGCTCCCCGGTTACTTCCCGCTCAAATTGGGCAAAGGATAATAACATATTGAGCGTTAGTCTCCCCATACTGGTAGTGGTATTAAAGTGCTGCGTTATTGATACAAACGAGGCATTATGTTTATCTAGCACTTCTACTATCTTGCTAAAATCCATTAAACTGCGTGTTAAGCGATCTATCTTATAAACTACTATGATGTCCACCATGCCATTTTGAACATCTAGGAGTAGTCGTTTTAAGGCCGGACGTTCCATATTGCCGCCCGAATAACCGCCATCATTATATTCAGTAGGAAGTAACGTCCAATGCTCGTGCTTTTGGCTCTTGATATAGGCTTCACAGGCCTCCCGCTGAGCCTGCAAACTATTAAACTCCTGTTCTAATCCTTCTTCCGTTGATTTGCGGGTATAGATAGCACAATGTATTTTCTTATCGCTCATTTTTTCACTCCAAAGAATACATTCCCGTTCCAACTTTTGCCTGTAATGGCTTTGGCTACACCGGATAAACTTTTATAGGTTTTATGTTTGTACAAATAGCCCTGTGGAATAATTTCTACTTCATACTTAACTCCGCAATACGACCGAATAAGTTTGGAACCGATTTCTAATGCAGCTTTGGGCCGTGTACTCGCATTGTGGGCGGCTTGGGCCACTTCATGAAAAAAGCCAAGTGGAGAGATTTTCTCACGCTTGGCTTGTTCATACCATAACAGGTATTTAATAATTAAACTTCGCCTAATCGGCGGCATGGGACGGTCTATAATTTCGGCCCATTTTAGGCGTAATTCCCGTGCGGTTAATTGTGTGTAATCGGTCATATTTCTCTCCTATACACATTACCGCTTATAACGACCTAAAAGTCAAGTCGTTTATTCTTTTCCTTTATTTATGTACAATAGCAATATATACTCTTAAGGAGGATTTCTATGGCTTTAATCGCATTTATAGGCCTAGTTTGGCTTATCGTATTACAAGTAACTGTCAACCGTTTGCAAGAGCAAATTGATGATTTAAAAACTTCAGCAAAAAAATCACATATGCCTGTTTCGGCTGATACTACGCCCGCAACACCAACACAAACGGTCCAACAAACCAAAGAACAACCGGCCTTGGAAAATGCGCACTTTGAAATGCACGAAGTAAAAGAAGCTCCAAAACCGCAAGCGGCCCAACCCGCTAGAGTATATGCAGCAAAGCCCAAAAAACCCGTTAAGCCGCCGGTGGAAATTACAGCGGCTAAGTTGTTCTCGTGGATTGGTGGATTTATGCTTTTCTTGGGGATGGTGTTTGGTATTAAATATGCCGTAGAAAATAGCCTTCTCAGCCCCGCTATGCGCATTACATTAAGCATATTAACGGGCCTTGTCTTGGCATCCGCCGGTTATTTTATTAAAAACCCCAAATACCGTATTACAGCCCATACGCTACTGGGCAGTGGGTTAGCTATTGTGTACGCAGCTATCTTTTGCGCCCATACCTTCTATCATTTCATCGGATTAACACCCGCTTTTATGTTAATGGCAATTACCTCTTTTGCGGCCTTGGGTGCGTCTCTTAAAAAAGATGCTAAATATGTGGGCTATTTAGGGGCTATTATTGCATTTTTGACGCCCATTCTACTGAGTAACGGTGCCGATGCGTGGGTAGCATTTTTCCTCTACGTGTTTTGTATCAATGCCGCCGCGGCTTATGCGGCTGTTAAAAAAGGATGGAACGGGCTTCTCATTTGCACCTTATCGTTTACGTGGCTTAGCCAAGCGGCTTGGCTGTTCCCCTTAGAAAATTACAAACTCTTGGGGGTTGTGATTTTCTTCTCGCTTTATGCAGTAGCCAGCGCTTGGTTAGCACGCCGACACAAAACCCCTAGTGTCATTTCGTACGCAGTAGGTGGATTTTTAACCG
>JAGCMD010000035.1 GCA_017646765.1 Elusimicrobiaceae bacterium
CTAACATACACACCACTCGTTTCATAGTACTGTCTCCTTTGTGTTAATTTTAGTTACTTACACTCTTAGTATGGGTGGGAAACAAAAAAATAACGAGGGCCGTTGGACCTACACGGGATGATTTTTAGGACCTATGAGTTGTCTGGGCCCTTTTGAACGCTAGGTGAATTTAGGGCATAAAAAACCGCCCGGGTGGGCGGTCTATAAAAAGAAAAATTGCGGGGACTGGATTTGAACCAGTGATCTCAAGGTTATGGGCCTTGCGAGATACCAGGCTTCTCTACCCCGCAATGTTATTATAGCAGTTTTGCACAGGGTAGCGCAAGGACCTCGCAAGATACAATAAAACCTTTAAAACCGCACCCCGCCGCGTAAAGCAACCGATAATTCAAGCCGGTGGGCCAGCTGTGTAAAATTATCCACTTTACGTCGCGTGTTATACAAGGCTTGCCCTTCCGCTTGGATAAAAATTCCACGGTAAATATCCAGCTCTAAGCCCAACCCGGTCAAACCATATCCCGTATTGGCCGTATTATTTACCGTATGCATATAAGATGTGCGCTGCTTGCGCAACCCGGCACCCAGCAGCAAATAAACAGCGGGTTTGGTCTGCGGCGTAAGCACCCATTTACTGATAACGCCGTAGCGAACGTCTTTATATGTATTTTCAACGGGGAAATCTTTCTTATCAAACCAAACACCTTCCAAGCCGACTCCCAACCACGCGGTCGGGTAATAAAGCCCCCGCAAGGACAAGCCGTCTGCGCTATCAAACAACCGCTCGCCAAGCCGGCCTTGCACGCTTTGGCCCGATGTCTGCCAACCTAAGGATGCCTCCCAGTGTTTAACGGAAGAAACGGTGGGGGCCGATTCTCCCGCGTGATAAATCTGACCGGCCCCCAGTAACGGAGCCAACAACAAACTCAAACTTACATATACCTTTTTCATCATGTGGGAAATAACTCCTGATTATATCGTATAAAACTCCGGCCCGCGCCTGCAAATGATACCCGCGTTCAACCGTTTGATTTACCCGCCCACATTTACTACAATAGAAAGGAGTTTATATCTCTTGGCGGAGGTTCTTATGAAAGTACTGATATTGGCCGGCGGGCTGGGTACCCGGCTGGGGGAAGAAACTTCCCTGCGCCCCAAACCCATGGTGGAAGTGGGCGGATATCCCATTTTGTGGCATATTATGAAGTCATACACGCACCACGGGTTTACCGATTTCATCATTTTGTGCGGATACAAAAGCGAAGTAATTAAAGAATATTTCCTCAATTATTACACCAATAATTCCGACGTAACCATTGATTTTAATAATAACGATATTCAAATCCACCGCAACCGCTGCGAGCCTTGGAAAGTGACTATGTTATACACCGGCCGCCAAGCCATGACCGGCTCACGCATCCGCCAAGCTAAAAACTTCGTGGGGAACGAGCCCTTTATGCTCACCTACGGCGACGGTGTGTGTGATGTGAATATAAACGACTTACTCAAAAACCACCAACAATCGGGCAAATTAGTTACACTTACCGCGGTACAGCCCTCGGGCCGTTTCGGGGCGTTAAACATTGAAGCTGACGGGACCATTTCCCATTTCCAAGAAAAACCCATAGGTGACGGCTCCTGGATTAACGGCGGGTTTTTTGTCTGCCAGCCCGAAGCCTTTGATTATATCGCCGAAGGACCGAACGTAACTTGGGAACGGGAACCTTTAATGAATTTAGCCCGCGACGGACAGTTAAATGCTTACAAACACAAAGGGTTTTGGCACCCCATGGACACGTTGCGCGACAAAATAGAACTCAACGAGCTGTGGGCGTCCGGCAAGGCCCCTTGGGCTAAGTGGGATAAGGAGTAATCTATGAAAAGCGTTCTGATTACCGGAGCCAGCGGCTTTATTGGCCGCTTTGTAACGGCCGAAATGCTTAACCGGGGGTATACCGTTCACGCCCCGTATCGGACCGCTGCTTTGCCTGCCCAACAAAATTTAGTACAGACCCGGCTTGACCTGTTTGACCCGCAAGCAGTAGCCAATTATATAAAAAAACTCCGTCCCGAAAATTTAATTCATTTAGCGTGGTACACCGGGCCGAAACTGCACATACACCCTTGTAATTTAGAGTGGTTGAAAAATTCGCTTCATTTGTTGGGCTGTTTTGCCGAAAACGGCGGCAAAAAATTTCTAGGGGCGGGCAGCGTATCGGAATATGATTTTTCGTACGGAGTTTTACAGGAAGACCGCACCCCGCTGACCAACCCCGTACTCTACGGGCAGGCTAAAGCAGCTTTATACAATACCGGCAAAGCTTTTTGCGCCGGGAATAATATAGAATTTAAATGGGCGCGTATTTTTAACTTATACGGCCCGGGGGAACGGTCCACCCGTTTGATGCCCTCGGTTATTTGCGCTATGCTTAAAAACGAGCCGGTGCAAGTTAGCCCGTGCACGAAATTTTTAGATTATTTACATGTGGAAGATACGGCCCGGGGCATTGCCCAACTGTTTGAATCATCCGTCACCGGGGCCGTTAATATCGCTTCCGGCGCGCCTATCCAATTACGTTACATCGTAGAAGAAATTGCCCGGCAAACCGGGTTTAAAGGGAAAATCTTGTGGGGCGCTTTAAAAGAAAATTTTGCCGACCCTATTATAGCCGGCAGCAACACCCGTTTGACGCAAGAAGTAAAATGGACGCCTAAATATACATTACAAAGCGGGCTAGCACAAACTATCAATTGGTGGAGGACCCATTTATCATGAACACATTTAATAATGTATACAAAGGCAAAACCGTACTCGTTACCGGGCACACAGGTTTTAAAGGCTCGTGGCTTTCTATTTGGCTGACCGGTTTGGGGGCCAACGTCGTAGGCTATGCGCTGGATCCTTATTCCCCCCGCTGCAACTACTGCATTTCCCACTTAAAAGACCGCCTGTTTGCCGACGAACGCGGCGACGTGCGCGACAGCCAACGCTTAGAAGAAGTTATCGCTAAATATAAACCTTCCATGATTTTCCACTTGGCCGCTCAGGCGTTAGTACGCACCTCTTATGAACAACCCAAACTGACGTATGAAACCAATGTGATCGGGTCGCTCAATGTATTGGAAGCCGCGCGCAAATTTGATTTTGTCAAACAAATCATTATGATTACCTCCGACAAATGCTACGAAAACGTAGAACAAATCTGGGGCTACCGGGAAACCGACCGTATGGGCGGGTATGACCCGTATTCTTCTTCTAAAGGATGTGCGGAGTTGTTGATATCCTCTTGGCGCAATTCGTATTTTAATCCCAAAGATTACGCCCAACACGGCAAAGCGCTGGCCAGCGTGCGGGCCGGCAATGTAATCGGCGGCGGCGATTGGAGCGACAACCGTTTAATACCCGATTGCATCCGCTATATTGAACAGGGAAAGGATATTGAAATCCGCTCTCCGCAAGCTACCCGCCCCTGGGAACACGTCTTGGAACCGCTTTCGGGCTACTTAAAAGTAGGCGAAAAATTAGTAGAAGATCCCATTACTTACAGCACGAGTTTTAACTTCGGCCCCGGTATCGGAGCGAACCGCACCGTTTGGGAAGTTGTCCAAAAAGTAATCAGTTGCTACGGTAAAGGCAACGTGGTGGATAAAAGCCAAACAGGCGGCGTGCACGAGAACACACTGCTTAGCTTGGACGTTACCAAAGCCTACCGCATGCTGGATAAATGGCACGCCCGCTTATCATTTGACCAAGCCATTGAATTTACGGTAGATTGGTATAAACACGCTTTAACCGAGCAAGATATGTGGGATTATTGCGCCCAGCAAATTAAAGCCTACGAGGAAAAAATTTAGTTCATGTCCACGCTTATTTTAGGCAGCGGTATTGCCGGCATTTCAGCCGCTTACCACTTAAAAAAGCAAGGACGTCCCAGCGTTATTTTGGAAAAAGATAACGATTGGGGCGGCTTATGCAGTAGTTTTTGCCTAAATGGGTTCCGCTTTGATCGCTTTGTTCATTTTTCATTTGCGCCGGACGGTGACACCCAACAATTATTTTGTCCGGCTGCGGGAATGTACGAACATGCCCCGGCGTGCAGCAATTACTATCACGGCACTTGGTTAAAACATCCGGCTCAGAATAATTTATTTCCCTTATCCGCGGCAGAAAAATTTAAAATCATTGCCGGCTTTGTGTGCCGTCCGCGCCTAGCCCCGGAAAAAATTTCCGATTATGCCACTTGGCTGCGCGCCCAATACGGCCGTTATTTTGCCGAGCATTTTCCCTTTGTTTACACCCGCAAATACTGGGGGCTGCCCGCCCAAGATTTGGAAACGAAATGGGTGGGCGTGCGGATGAACACGCCTTCGTTAAAACAAGTGCTCCAAGGGGCCTTAAAAGAGCCCACGAAAAACTTCTATTACACCTCGGTAATGCGCTATCCCAAAAAAGGCGGTTTTCGTGCAATTTTGAACAAATGCCGCGAAGGCTTAACAATTGCCTGCAATAAAGAAGTAATAGCCATTGAACCCGCGAATAAAACCGTTACCTGCAAAGACGGCACGCAGACTTCTTACACACGGCTGATTTCCACGTTGCCGCTGCCGGAAATTGTCAACATGCTCCCCAACGTTCCGCCGGACGTCCGGCAAGCGGCCGGGCAACTGCGTTGGACATGCGGGTATCAAATTTCTTTGGGCTTTAACCGGCCGGACGTAGCCAAGCATTTATGGTTTTATATTTACGATGAAGATATCCCCCCCGCCCGTATTTATTCGCCTAATTTAAAATCGCCGGATAACGTGCCGCCGGGGTGCTCGTCCCTGCAGGCAGAAGTCTTTTTTGATTGCCGCACGCCGATTCCCCCCGCGCAGGAAGTGCTGGCAAAAACACTTACCAAGTTGCAGGCTATCGGCTTATTTACGGACAAAGACATCGTCGTTCAAGATATCCGTTTTGAAAAATATGCTAACATTACTTTTGTACCCGATATTTATAAAAACCGGCAAATCGTGCGCGACTATTTAGCCGCGCAAGGGATTGAAAGCATCGGCCGCTTTGGCCGTTGGGAGTATTTTTGGACGCATCAAGCTTTTTCCGACGGGAAAACCGTTATTTAAGAGAATTATACATGACAACACCCCATAAAAACACCCTTTGTCTGTTTGCTTGCTCTAAGGACTTTGCGTTTGCATTATACGTTACGCTGCAAACATTTTTTAAAAATTCTCCGCGCTTGGCGGCGATGTCAGACGTGCGCGTATATGCCTACAATTGGCCCGAACAAATTAAAAAACTGATTGCTTCGTGCGGCCCGTTGGAGATTATAGATTACGACTTGCCTTCTTTTGTACCGCGCACCCCGGAAATTATGCATTTTTCCCCGGCTTTATATGCCCGGTTTGAAAGCTTTGGGCTATTGGAAAAATACGAGCGGGTCGTTTGTTTAGATTCCGATATTCTTATTGAAAAGGAACTGCTGCCTATTTTTGATCTTATGAAGGACAACATCGGTTTAGTACTGGATGAGGCCATGCCTAAAGTGCGGTGCAATTTCTATACTGAATTTGGAAACTATGATTTCAACTATCCCTGTTACAACACGGGGCTTATTGTATTAAAAAAATCTCAACTCCCTGTATTGGGAGAAACCATTAAAAATTGGGCTTACCAACAACTTGTTGAACTAGCTCAAAAATATTTTTTAGCAGAACAAGGTATTACCAATCTGGCCCTGCAACATTTTAACCTGCAAGTTACCACCCTTTCCAAACTATGGAACTTGCCGGCCAGCAGCCCGCACGGCCAATTAAAAAAAGCCTACATTATACACAGCACCGGACACCGCAAATTTTGGGCGTATTA
>JAGCMD010000036.1 GCA_017646765.1 Elusimicrobiaceae bacterium
ACGAGCCAGTGAACAAATAAACAATTTAGTGGGAACGGGAACCCGCCCCACGATTGCTCCGGCTACCGGGAAAAAGTTTCAACCCAACCCGACTAAGTACTATTCCATGGCCAACAATGCCGAAGAAATCCCCACGCTGGTACAGAAAGTGGAACCTCAAATAGGGAAAAAGGTTGTCCAGCCGGCAGGAGAAGTTGAAACCAAGGCATTTCAGTATCAACCGGGCAGCCCGATAGGCCTTCACTATCAAAAAGAACTTCAGTATGATATCTGGAAAGGGATGACTTTAGAAGCAAATACAGTGTGTAGAGGCTGTTTTAATTGGCGTAATTTCCCTGAAACATTAGCGGAACAAGAAGCCTATGTTAACAACTTTATTGCTGGGCAAAAAGAGGAGATAAAAGAATTGTTTAACTATTCTGAGTTTGATATAACTACGCAGGCCCAAATAGCCTATACCGCTCAAGAGTGGAATAAGTTAACGTTTAAAGACCTCTTTTCTAATGCGAATGTAGACGTCGTCAGATTCTTTTCCTCTGCAAATAGGAAAGTAGATATTGGAATGTTGTTTTACCGTGCCAGCGTGAAAACTAGCGACTGGATATATGCCTTACAAAAAACGTACAGAGTGGACAGATACATGAGAGAAATAGTAGAATCTGCTGCTAGAGAGAACCGTCTTACACTTCCGCAGCTGGAAGAATTATTACAATCTATTGATTTGCGGCGGGAAGTGATTTGGCAAACGGAAGAAGCGGTATTGGTAAAGAAGATTAATGACAAAGCGGAAGAAATAGCGAACGCCTTCCAAAAGCAACTGGATATTGCCAACAGTGTAGTAAACAAAGAAACTGCCTTACCGTTGCAACAAGTTGGCCAACTAAAAGAAGTGATTGTTAAGGGACATCTTAACGCTGAACAAGCTACTAGTATTTATGAAAAAACAGTGGCCGCGCTAATGGATGGGGATTCCACGGGAGAAAAAATCCATGATTTATGGCAGATCCTACGCGAAAATCAAGCCAAAGGGATTACCCTTTCCGCGCAAGAAGTGTTGGAAGAAGCCGACCGAATCTTTAGATACTAACCGCTATTTTTTCCTACTATATCCTCCCTTCTCCCCGGGCACACACCCCCGGGGAGTTTCTTTTGTCCAAAATAGCGTCCCAAACCGGCTTAGATATACTATAATGAAAATTAGAACACGCTATAGGAGTTTATATGTCTGAGCCAATTACGTTAATCAGTCCGTTGGATGGAAAAGTCGTTGCCTTAGAAAACGTGCCCGACCCAGTATTTAGTGAGCGTATGCTGGGAAACGGTATGGCTATTTGGCCAACCAGCCAAACCGTTTTTTCCCCTTTTTCAGGAACTGTTATCAATATTAATTCTGCCTCTCACGCCTTGGTTATCAAACACGGTGATATAGAACTTTTAATTCATGTCGGGTTGGAGAGCGTAGCTTTAAAAGGGGAAGGGTTTACGCTGTTTGTTAAAAAAGGCGAACGGGTAACTGCCGGGCAAAAACTTCTTTCTTTTGATTTAAATATATTAACTAAAAAGGCCGCCAGCCCGCTCGTGTTACTCGTTGTTACTTCCCCGGCAGACAGCGCCATTACTCCTTTGGCGCAAGATGCTATAAAAACCGGGCTGCCGTTTTTTAGTATAGACGGTTCTATGTCCAAAACGGCCACTATGGCATCCTTAGAAGTGGTGGAATCTGCCCCGATACCGGTGCTTAATGCTAACGGCCTTCATGCCCGGCCGGCGGCCATTTTATCCGCCATTGCGGCTACACATCCGTATTTGGTGGAAATTAGAAAAGGCAATCAGTGTGCTGATGCCAAAAGTATCGTGAGTTTAATGGGACTTGGACTTACGTACAAGGATATCGTTACTATACGTGTATTTGGTCCTAAGGGCCAAGCTCAAGAAATTTTAGACCGCTTGGCAACTGCTTTTAAACAAGGCATCAACCGTCCCGTCGCTCCGACGAAGACTTCGCCCAAGACTTCGGAAGTGCAACTGCAAGGCACGTGTGCGTGTGGCGGTTTGGCCCGCGGAAAGGCCTTTTTACTCAACACCCATGCTTTTTCCTTTGAAGAAAATGCTTCCAATTCTCTCCAAGAACGCCAAGCACTGGACCAAGCCTTACAGACATTAAAAAAACAAATGGAAGAACACCTCTCCACTGAGCAAAATGCGGTCACGCGGGATATTTTACACGCGCATTTGTTGCTTCTCAACGACCCATTGCTTACCGAAGCTACCCATCAACTGATTGAACAAGGCAAAACGGCCGCCTTTGCTTTTAACAGCGCTATCCGGCGCAGTGTAGATATTTTAAAACAAACCAAAAACCGTTTCCTTATGGAACGCATTGCCGATTTAAAAGATTTACGCCGCGAAGTGCTTTGCCAACTCACCGGACAGCAACGCCGCGCACTTAACGTGCCGGAAGAAAGTATCATTGTAGCTGAGGAGTTACTTCCTTCCGACGTTGCTTCTTTGCCGCCACACGTAACAGGGGTGTTGCTGGCCAACGGTTCCCCTACCTCCCACGCCGGGATTTTACTTCGTAACCGCGGTATCCCGTCCATCTTTCGGGCCGGGCCTAAGGTATTGGATATTCCTTCGCAAGCTGTAATTTTGTTAGATGCGGATATGGGAAAAGTGCTGGTTTCTCCTTCCGAAGAGCAAGTGCAAGCGTTTGAAAACCGCCGTAGAGAATCGCAAGAAATAACCTTGCAGGAAAGTGCCCGCGCGCAAGAACCGGCTACTACGCAGGACGGTTTGCGGGTGTATGTGGAAGGGAATATTGCCGGCCCCAATGAAGCCGCCCGGGCGTATGCGGTCGGCGCGGAAGGCGTAGGGCTTGTACGTACCGAATTTTTATTTCAGGACCGCTCTATTGCGCCTTCTGAAAATGAACAATTGGCTGCCTACCAATCCATTTTGGATGCTCTGCCCGGTAAACCGGTTACCTTCCGGCTGTTAGATGCCGGCGGAGATAAACCGTTACCATTTGTTCACATTAACCCGGAAGAAAACCCCATTATCGGCGTACGTGGAATCCGCGCGTTGGAGAAAAATGAACGGTTTTTCCGTACTCAGTTGCGTGCTTTACTACGCTTGCCGGAACAAAACCGGGTACGCATTATGTTGCCTATGGTTTCTTTTGTGGATGAAATAAAGCAGTTTCAGGAAATTTTCAAACAAGAAGCCAGCCAGTTAGGTCTTTCGCAAAAAGCGCAATTGGGTATTATGGTAGAAGTGCCGTCAGCGGCATTGTTGGCTGCCCAATTTGCCCCTTATACCGATTTCTTTTCTATCGGTACCAACGATTTGACACAATATACGCTAGCCATTGACCGCAACCACAAAGAATTAAGCCCGCTGGCCGATGCCATGCACCCGGCGGTGTTGCGTTTGATTTCACAGACTTGCGAAGGAGCCAAGATGTTCCGAAAACCCGTTTCGGTATGCGGAGCGTTGGCCAGTGAGCCGGATGCCGTGCCGTTCCTCATTGGATTGGGCGTAACGCATTTAGCGGTGAGTGCCGGCGTAGTCGCTCGTACGAAAGCTCGCATTCGTAAGAGTAATTTTCACCGCTGTGCGGAGTTAGCCAAAGAAGCTTTGCAGCTATCCGACGCTAACGCCGTTCGTGAGTTACTTAAAAAAACTGCGGATTAGTTGATATGAACATCAAGGAGTCTTATGCACACACTTAAACATTGGTTTTTGATTTGCGGAGCCGGTTTAGTACAATTAGGCCGCGCGCTTATGCTCCCCATTGCTGTATTGCCGATTGCCGGCTTGCTGTTACGTTTGGGACAGCCCGACCTGCTTAACATTGCTTTTTTATCGGACGCCGGCGGCGCCGTATTTAATAATTTGCCGGTTATTTTTGCTATCGGCGTAGCTATCGGGTTTGCGCACGAAAACCACGGGGCGGCAGCCCTGGCAGCGTTTATGGGCTACATCATTTTGACCGCCGCTTTAAAAGCATTGGATAAAACCATTGATATGGGTGTTTTGGGCGGTATTATGGCCGGGGCCTTGGCCGGATTTTTATACAACCATTACAGGGCCGTTAAACTCCCCCCTTATTTGGCTTTTTTCGGCGGACGCCGTTTTGTGCCCATCGTAACGGGCGGCGTATGCTTGGCAGTGGCCGGGTTGGCCTATTTTATTTGGCCGCCTATCGGACGTGCTATCAGTTCTTTTGGACAGTGGACAATTAACTCAGGCAATATCGGTTTATTCTTTTACGGATTTGCCAACCGCTTGCTAATCCCCTTAGGATTACACCACATTTTAAATAACTTGGTTTGGTTCCAATTCGGCGATTTCGCCACCGTGCAAAACGGTATTGATACGATTATCCACGGCGATTTGACCCGCTTTTTTGCCAAAGACCCCACTGCCGGAGCCTTTATGGCGGGATTCTTTCCCATGATGATGTTTGGCTTGCCTGCGGCGTGTTTAGCCATGATTCATACAGCCAAGTCGGCCCGTAAAAAAGCTGTAGCCGGGTTACTGCTGTCCATGGCACTTACGTCTTTTTTAACCGGCATTACCGAGCCGGTAGAATTTGCTTTTATGTTTTTGGCATTTCCCTTGTATGTGTTACACGCGGTACTGACCGGGGTTTCCATGGTCATTATGAACGTACTAAACATCAAGTTGGGATTCACTTTTTCGGCGGGGCTTTTTGATTATTTGCTGAGTTACGGCTTGGGTACCCATGCCGGGCTACTGATTCCTGTGGGGCTTGTGTACGGTGTAATTTATTACGTTATTTTCCGTTTTGCTATTCTCAAATGGAACTTGCCTACACCGGGCCGGGAAGCCGAAGAAACTTTTGCCACCCCTACTGAGGTAGAAAAGGCCGCTTCTTCGCGTGGGCAACAATACTTGCTGGCGTTGGGCGGTAAAGGAAATATCAAAACATTTGGCTCGTGCGCAACGCGTTTGCGTTTAGAAGTACATGATGTGAAACTGGTAAATGAACCTGCGCTCAAAGCTTTAGGTGCGCGCGGCGTACTGACCACGCAAGACGGACAAGTACAAGTGGTTATCGGGCCGGAAGTAGAATTTTTGTGTGACGAAATAAAACCGTACTTGAATTAAAAATGCGTTTACTGGTAAGCCGGCAAAATATCGGCCTATGGGCCGCACAATATATCCAAAAACAAATCCAAGATTTTGGGCCTACTTCGTCGTACCCGTTCGTGCTTGGGTTACCCACGGGCGGAACCGTCTTGGATATGTATAAATTTTTGTGCGATTTTTATAAATCGGGCCGACTTGATTTTTCACACGTTGTTACATTTAATATGGACGAATATGTCGGGCTTGCCCCTCAAGATCCGCGAAGTTATCACTTTTATATGAAAAAAAATCTGTTTGCGCATGTTAATTTGCCGCGCAAGCAAGCACATATTTTAAACGGACAATCTGCCGATTTACAAAAAGAATGCGATGCTTACGAAAAAGCTATACAGGATGTGGGCGGTATCCATTTATTTTTAGGTGGCGTGGGCCGAAACGGACACTTGGCTTTTAATGAGCCCGGCTCAGAATTTACTTCCCGCACACGTCCGGTTGTGTTAGAGCCCAGCACCCGCCGAGCGAATGCACGTTTTTTTGACGGAGACGAAAGCCGTGTTCCGCTAAAAGCGTTATCTGTAGGTATTGGCACGGTACTGGCGGCCCGGGAAATTTTGTTTTTGGCTTCGGGTGAAGAAAAAGCACAGGCAGTGGCGCGACTTTCTTTAGGGGAAATAACTACCCAGTGGCCTATTACCGCGTTAAAAACGCATCCAAAAGCCACACTGCTTATAGATGAACCGGCGGCCTTTTTGCTTGAAGGCGCGGTACGGGAAAAATTACTCGCTCAACAGAAAAAGAATCCGCAATCTATGACGTGGAGCGTGGAAATATAAGGAGTTGATATGACGTATACGTTAATTGAGAATATAGATTTAGTTACTTTATCAAGTGTGGAAAAAGATTACGGCATTTTGCTCAATGAACAGCAAATAGAAGCGGTTTTCCCTATGACGCAAAAACCGACGATTTCCGAGGCTGTTGTATACGACGGACGCGGGGCGTGGGCTATGGCCGGGTTAATAGATTTACATATCCACGGTATGGCCGGACATGGGCCGGAGTTAGGCACACCGCAAGAATTGTGGGCCATGTCCGAAGCGTTAGCCCAACGCGGTGTAACGTCTTTTTGCCCGACAATTTACTGCGCGCGCCCGGAAGAAATGAAAAAACAAATTCGCTCCTTATTGCCGGCTTTAGGCCAAGAGAAAGGCGCACAAATTTTGGGATTTCACTTGGAAGGGCCTTTTATTTCCCCTCAAAAACCAGGTGTAATGAAACCGCAAGATATCAGCCCGGCTGATGTAAGGATAATGGAAGAATTATATGAAGCGGCTGAAGGAAAAATTGCGTGTATGACGTTAGCCCCGGAACTTGAAAATATAGCCCCTGTGGTGGAGTTTTGTCTGCGTCATAACGTTGTGCCGCAAGCCGGACATACCAACGCCACCTATGAGGAATTTTGCCGCAGCATTGATATGGGTATTAAACACGCCACCCACGCGTTTAACGCCATGAGCCCTTTTACCCAACGTGCGCCCGGCGCGTCCGGAGCGGTGCTTTTTAGAGAAGACCTTTCCTGTGAAATTATTGCCGACGGTGTGCACATACACCCGCATTTAGTTTCGTTTTTACGCCGCGTAAAACCGGCCGAAAAGATTATTCTGGTTACCGACGCGCTTACCCCCACCGAACAAGAAAAAGGACCGTTTATCGCTAACGGAGAAGAAGTCATTTTTGAAGGCGGCGTATGGCGGCGCAAAGCCGACCGCGTAATTGCCGGCTCGGCTTTGACTATGACAAAAGGCATTAAAAATTTAGTAGATTGGGGATACGATTTATCGCAAGCGGTGCGTTGTGCTTCGGCTAACCCGGCAGCCTTACTCGCGCAAAACACGCGTGGGCAATTACTTTCCGGGTTTGAGGCAGACATTACCTTGCTGGCCAAAGATTTTACGGTGCAGGATACGTTTATCGGCGGCAAACAAATAGCACGATAAAAAATTTATCTAAAGTGAATATCGGGCGCAATGAGTTCGGTAGTTCTTTTTTTGGCGTCGTACAAATAAGTTTTAACGTGTTCCGGGAAACCATAACGGAAATCTAATAGATAGGATCCTTTTTGATCCCAAAAAACATGATCCACTAAAAACACTACATACGCATGAGAAAAGGTTTCCATAGCATCACTAAATTTGCGGTAAGAAAATTTACCGGGGAATTCTACCATCGTTTTCGGTTTTTTATCTTCCCCTAAGAAATAGATCTTAGTGATATATTCATCCACATTTAGCTCAATGATTCGTTGTCCGTTAAACTCTATCGGGAATTTGCCAATTCCTTGATGGTGGTATGCCTCTACTAAATTAGTTAAGAATCGCGCCGGCGTCAAAAAACCAAAATCATCCTGTTCGCTATGGGGAGCATACGAACTGCCCGTATGAATACCCACCAGTTTATCCCTATTGTTTAGAACAGCCGCCCCGCACAAGCCGGGGCGTTCATCCCGAGGCCAAGGCATATTGGTACGAACGGCAAAAGGCGTATCACCCATAAAAACGCGGTGTTCAAAATGCACAGGGTTTAACAAGGAAAAGCCCTGTGTCTGAAACATATCGGCCCACGTAGGTTTGTTGTCACTGATAGAAAGCGGCGTAAAGAGTTTTTCATCTTCCGGGCGAAACTTAACAAGCGCCATATCCAAAAATCCGGGTGCGCCTAACTGAACAATTTTTGCCGGAATAGAAACAAATTCTTTTCCGTTATACACATCTGCTATAAAATCTTTTTTTAAACTACGCGAAGTTTCCGATCCGGCAATTGCATGGGCGGCTATTACCCCATAAATTTCCGGTTTTCCTTTTTTATTTTCAATTTTAAAAACCGTACCGGAAAAACTATTGGCCCGGCCCTCTATATCGGCACGTGCTTGGAAAGTAGCGGTTAAAAGGGGCATTTCTATTTCCGGCTGCCTAGGTGTATAATCAAGGCGAGAGGCAATTGCCCGGCTAAGGGATTGCTGTACTTGCGAAGAAGAATGCTGCAAAATATTTTTAGAGGCAGCGGATACACCTAGATTTTTTAGCGATTTCAAAGACGGCAATGCCTTGACGGGATTTGGCGTATTACACAACGCCACCACGGGTAAACAACTCGCTAGCAAAATAGCCATACCGCTAAAAATAATGTGTCTCATACTTGTATTATAAACAAAAAAGCACAAAAAATGAAAGAGTCTAAAGGCCTCATTTTTATTGGTGCAATTTTTAACTAATCCTTGTTATTCTTTGACAGATTTACCCGGGAAAAGTTAATATATAGAAAAGTATCAAAAAGGAGCGTATTATGGGGGAAAAGAAAAAATCTGTATCGGTAGAAAATACCGAATTAGAACTCTTAAATAAAACCGTTGAAAAAGTAAGAAAAGCACAGCGGATTTACGCTACTTATTCACAAGAACAAGTAGATAAAATCTTCCGCGCCGCGGCTATTGCCGCAGCCCGGAACCGTATCCCGCTGGCCAAAATGGCCGTGGAAGAAACCGGTATGGGCGTGATGGAAGATAAAGTAATAAAAAACCAATTTGCTTCCGAATATATTTATAACCAATATAAAGATACCCGCACCTGCGGCGTATTATCGGACGACGACGCTTTTGGCTACCGGCAAGTGGCCGAGCCGATAGGGGTTATTGCCGGTGTAATCCCGACGACTAACCCCACCTCTACGGCTATTTTTAAAAGTTTGCTGGCCCTCAAAACGCGTAACGGTATTATTTTCTCCCCTCACCCGCGCGCTAAAAAATGTACCATTGAAGCCGCCCGCATTGTATTAGAAGCCGCGGTAGCAGCCGGGGCGCCTAAAGACATTATCAGTTGGATTGAAAACCCTTCTATGATGCTTTCTACTACGCTTATGCAACATCCGCATATCAACATTATTTTGGCTACCGGCGGACCGGGCATGGTACACGCGGCGTATTCTTCGGGCAAGCCGGCCATCGGCGTGGGAGCCGGAAATACTCCGGCGGTGATTGACACAACTGCCGACATTAAAATGGCTGTCAGTTCTATCATCATGAGTAAAACTTTTGATAATGGTATGATTTGCGCCAGCGAACAATCGGTCATTGTGGAAGATAGTGTATATAAAAAAGTCAAAGACGAATTTGTGGCACGCGGTTGTCATTTTGTGACGGGCAAAGACCGCCAAAAATTAGCCGATACGATTGTGCAAGACAACCACCTAAATAGCGCGATTGTGGGGCAACCTGCCGAAGCAATTGCCAAAATGGCCGGTATAAAAGTTCCCCCGCATACTAAAATCTTGATTGCCGAGGCCAAAGAAGTAAACGATAAAGAAGTTTTTGCACGTGAAAAATTATCCCCGGTACTGGCTTTTTACCGGGCCCGCGATTTTCAGCACGCCGTTACACTGGCGCGCGATTTAATTTTGTACGGCGGCGCCGGACATACATCCGTATTGTATACCGCCGAAACAAACGAAGATCATATTGAAGCGTTTGCGGACATGCCCACTGCCCGCACGCTTATCAATATCCCCTCTTCTCAAGGTGCGATTGGAGATGTGTATAATTTCAAGCTCGCCCCTTCGTTAACGCTGGGTTGCGGCTCGTGGGGCGGCAACTCGGTCAGTGAAAATATCGGAGTCAAACACCTTATGAATATCAAAGCCGTGGCCGAGCGCCGCGAAAATATGTATTGGTACAAAGTACCGTCTAAAATTTATTTCAAACGCGGGGCGCTTTCGCAAGCGTTGGAGGAATTAAAAGACAAACAACGCGCCTATATTATTACCGATAAAACCATGGAACAGTTAGGCCATGTGCGCACCGTGGCGGAAGTATTAGAAAACTTAAACATTAAATTCCGCGTTTTTTCAGACGTACTGCCCGACCCGACGTTTTCCAACGTCACGCAGGCGCTTGATATTGCCAAATCGTGGCAGCCCGACTTGATTATTGCGTTAGGCGGCGGCTCGGCTATGGACGAAGCCAAAATGGTGTGGCTGATGTACGAAAACCCGGATACGAGTTTTGAAGATATCGCCATGCGCTTTATGGATATCCGCAAACGTATTTATGCTGCACCGCCGCTAGGGAAAAAAGCGGTGATGGCGGCTATCCCCACTACCTCCGGCACCGGTTCAGAGGTAACGCCGTTTACGATTATTACCGACGATAAAACCGGTACCAAATACGCTATTACCGATTATGCGCTCACGCCGGATATGGCCATTATTGACCCGGAATTTGTTCTCGGGATGCCTAAAACATTAACGGCCTATTCGGGCCTGGACGTGATGACGCACGCCATTGAAGCGTATACGTCTATTTTCTCCACCAACTTTACCGAAGGGCAGGCGTTGGAAGCCTTGCGCTTAGTATTTAAGTATTTGGAACGTTCGTATACGCTGGGTGCCAAAGATATTACCGCACGCGAAAAAATGCACTACGCCGGCACGGTAGCCGGTATGGCATTTGCTAACGCGTTTTTGGGGTTGTGCCACTCCATGGCACATAAATTAGGCGCCATGTATCACGTGCCGCACGGATTGGCTAACGCGATGCTTTTATCGTACGTGATTGAATTTAACGCCACAGATAAACCCACCAAGCAAGGGTTGTATCCGCAATACCGCTATCCGTTTGTAAAAGGCCGCTATGCCAAAATTATTGACTATTTGCTGCCGGAACACAAACTCGGTAACGACAAAGATGCCAAAGTCCAAAAGTTAATTGATATGGTGGAAAACTTAAAGCACAAACTCAATATCCCGCGCTCGCTCAAAGCGTATGGCATTGACGAAAAAGACTTTTTGGCAAACGTGGATAAACTTTCCGAGTTGGCCTTTGACGACCAATGCACCGGTGCGAACCCGCGCTATCCCTTGATTAGCGAGATTAAGGACTTGTTCTTAAAAGCCTATTACGGTAAGCCGGTTAAACATAAAAAAGGAAAATAGTTTAGCAAAAACAAAATCACCCCGGGCCAAAAAGCCCGGGGTGATTAAATATTTAGATATTGTTTACATATCATGGCAAGAAATCGTATTGGTTACTTGGTCTTGTAAAGCACGGCAGGAAACCTGTCCGATTTTATCGGCGCTGGGGCCCATTTCATCCGTAACAATCCATTCTCGTCCGTCATTAGTACCAAGACTTATTTTAGCATGCGCCCCATGGGATCCATCCACACTTCCCGGAACGGTAGTACGCATAATAAGGAGAGAACAGTTCCCTCTAAAACAGTCTAAGTGATAGGCATAGTATTTGCTATAATACCAATCCTCATTTGCATCTGTAAAAGCTAATCCTCTCGTTAAATCCAAATCCCCCACTCCTTCTTTTAATATATCTACCGTTTCTGATGGAAAACCGCCGTTTTGCAACAAATAAGTGGCTACCGCTTTTTTTGCATTTCCTACAAAGGTAATCATTTCAGCGGCGTGTGCTTTTTCCACCGCTTTTTGATATTGCGGCAAGGCAATCGCCGCCAATATACCAATGATTAAAACTACTACGAGTAATTCTATGAGCGTAAACGCTCTTTTACAACCATTATTCTTCATTTTATTTCTCCTTGTTTAGATTTCCTACAAAATTATTAAAACAAAAAAAAAAAATAAGTCAAGGCTTTTTTATACTTTTCTGCAAACAGAAAAGTAACAAAAGATTTCCCGCCCAAGGGCACCACAAAAAGCACTCAAAATGGGAA
>JAGCMD010000001.1 GCA_017646765.1 Elusimicrobiaceae bacterium
AGAAAGCTACCGGCACCCCGCACTCCACACTGGCATGGTGCGCGATATTAAGGGCCAAGGCGGTTTTACCTTGGCTGGGACGCGCGCCCAAAATAATCAGATCGGACTTTCTCAGCCCCCCTGTCCGGTGGTCAAACGCATCCAGCCCGGTGGGAACCCCCTGTATGGAATTTTTATTTTGAATAGCCTTTTCCAACAAGCTCATCACTTCGGGAGCGAGATCTTTAGATGAAATAAACCCGGTCAGTTTTTGTTTTTGGCTAAGTTTATAAATTTGATCAGCCGCGCTATCAATTAAAATTTGCGGATCGTCCTCGTCTTCTTTATAGCAGCGCTGCACCAAATGGGTAGCGGTACCTATCAAATCGCGCACGACGTATTTTTTATATACGATTTCCGCATAATGTTTGACGTGGGCAGCGGTGGCTACTTTATCCACGAGCTGCGTTAAATAAACCTCGCCGCCTATTTGGGTAAGCAACTTATGTTTTTTAAGCTCTTCACTTAAGGTAACAATATCCACCGCTTGCCCGCGTTCGGCCAGTGCCTGGGCGGCGGCAAAAATCTTTTGATGGGCTTCTTTATAAAAATGTTCCGGCTTTAAAATTTCAAGCGCGTCCGTAACGGCTTCGGCACTAAGCAACATAGAACCCAAGACGGCCATTTCCGCATCAATGGCTTGAGGCGGTATACGTTCTTCCAACAAACTACTCATTTACAACAACCTCTCTGTACTGAAAATCACCCTTTTTGGGGAAAAAGGGACTATAGGTATTGTAGCAATTTAACCGGCAAAGGGGAACAGAAAAAATTACTACGCGGGAAATGCGCCTATACCCGCACATAAGATAAATTATATAATGGTGAAAACAAGGGGGTTTTATGGCAGATTACAAAGATTACTACAAAATTTTAGGCGTAAGCAAAAACGCCTCCGAGGCGGAAATCAAAAAGGCCTTCAAGTCCATGGCGCGTAAATATCACCCGGATATGCACCCGGAAAGCGAAAAGGCAGCCTGGACGGAAAAATTCAAAGATTTAAACGAGGCCTATACCGTTCTTTCCGATAAGCAAAAACGGACTATTTACGACCAAGTCGGCCAAGAAGGCTATCAAAATTACGCCCGCGGCGGCGGAGCGTCGCGTCCGCGCGGCGGAGCATCTTACGGCGGTAACCCGTACCAAAACTACCAACAATATACCTACACGGGCGGAAACGGATTTGACGGTTTCCAAAACGGCGGAGCGCAATTTTCGGGTGGATTTTCCGGCGGAGATTTTAGCGATTTCTTCCAAAGTATTTTTGGCGGGATGGGTGGCGGCTTTGGCGGGTTTGGTCAAAATTTCGGACGCAGTGCGGCCTCGGGCCAAGCGGCCGGAGATGTGGAAGCCGAGCTGGCTTTAAATTTGGAAGACGCCCACCGCGGCGGAAATATGCAACTGACCTTGCCGAACGGGCGAACGGTTACCGTCAAATTACCCGCCGGCGTAGGCGAAGGCAAAAAAATCAAACTAAAAGGGATGGGCAACCCCACCCGCAGCGGCAACGGCGATTTGTACCTCATTATCAAAATACGGCCGCACGCGATGTACCGCTTGGAAGGCGACGATTTATACATTCCCGTTACGGTAATGCCGTGGACGGCGGCACTGGGCGGCACTAATTTTGTACCGACGTTAGACGGCCCGGTCAAAGTCAAAGTTCCAGCCGGTACGCATAACGGGAAAAAATTAAAACTAAGCGGCAAGGGCTTAAGCAGCAAGGGAAGTTTATACGTTACGCTAACCATTGACGTACCGCGCACCCTTACGCGCGAGCAAAAAGATTTATTTGCGCGCCTGGCCCAGACCGAATAAACTAATTAAAAAAATGACTGTTTATTGGCCGGGAAATTAGTACGATAAAATGAAGGAGGAAACCATGAGCGAAATTAATATCAAACTGGCAACTAATTTACAAACAAGTATCACCTTATCCGGCAAAGACAGTGCCGTGCGCACGGCGTTTAACGAGCCGCGCGAAGACTTTAATCCGGGCGAATTACTCGCCGGGGCCTTGGGCGCCTGTATGCTGACGATGGTAGGTTTTTTAGCCGCCAAACGCGGCGAGCAGGTGGAAGGCACCAGCGTATCTGTTACACCGGGCTTTGACGAAAAGCACTCCCGCATTACTTCTTTTGCGGTGGAGTTCCGCTTTCCGGAAACGCTGACGCAGCCGCAAAAAGACTTTTACGCCAAAGCGGCGGAAAGTTGCCCCGTACACAACAGTTTACGGCAAGACATTACGTATAAAATAACGGTAAAATAAATCAAAAAAACTAAAAACATCCCCCAGTTTTCACCGGGGGATGTTTTTTATTAGTTGCAGGCATTAGGATCTCCGTTTGAAAAAGCAACAAATTCCTTACAAGTTACATTGCCTTGTATACTTCCGTCAGTAGTTGTGTTCGTCGTGCTCCATGAAGCTCCGTTTGAAGTCGCTATATAGCCCTTAGAATAAATAGGATCCATTTCTCCTTGATTAACCGTCCTATAAAAGTTAATGCTGCAGACGTTAACGTTGCAGTGAATAAAATAAGCATAATTTTTACTATAACAGTAGGACTCCCCATCCGGACAGGTTAGTCCTTTTGTTAAATCTACATCTAACACGCCCTCTCTTAACAAATCTACGGTTCCGGACGTGGGAAGACCGTTCTGTAAGAGATATGCAGAAACTGCTTTTTTTGCATTCCCAAAAAAGGTTATCATCTCGGCCGTATGCGATTTTTCTACCGCTTTTTGATATTGCGGCAAGGCAATAGCGGCAAGTATGCCTATGATTAAAACTACCACCAGTAGTTCTATGAGCGTAAACGCTCTTTTACAACCATTATTCTTCATTTTAGTTCTCCTAGAGTAATTTTGCTACGAAAATATCGTAGCAAAAAAAAAAAA
>JAGCMD010000037.1 GCA_017646765.1 Elusimicrobiaceae bacterium
AATTTAATGCTTCCAAAATCGTTTTGCCGGGCAAAATTTCAGCCGCCATAGCAGCCGAGTGGGTCATACCCGAGCAACCCAAGGTTTCTACCAAGGCTTCTTTAATCACGCCGTTTTTGACGTTTAAAGAGAGTTTGCACGCACCTTGTTGCGGGGCGCACCAACCGATACCGTGGGTAAAACCACTCACGTCGGAAATTTGTTTGGATTTGACCCATTTTCCTTCTTCGGGAATCGGGGCCGGGTCGTGCTTAGCGCCTTTGCAAACGCAGCACATATTCTGTACTTCTGTGGTACATTTTTCGCAGCTCATGAATTTCTCCTAATTGAAAATAAAACTGTCACTATATTTTAGCAAATTAGCACGCACAAAAAGACAAAAAATGTCCCCCCGGAGTTGTGCCGAGGGGACAAGAAATTTTATCCACTTTACTAATACTTACCCAGTTCCAATATACGCAAACACTGACTGTTAATACTATAAGATTCAAGGTTATTCACGATATCTCGCCCGTGTTGGGTGACGACGACAAAGTTCCTTCCGAAATTATCCTCGCCCATTTTTATTTCTTTGACCCGTTTCTGTATATCTAGGGTCATTTCCTGAAACAACTCCAGCCTAGTTTTTCCATAAAAAATATCTTTTTCCTCAAAAGATTTGAGATCATGGGAAACTTCGTCATACAACTCTTTTAGCACCCGCACACAGCCATCAGCCGTGAGTTCCCCGTTTAACATAAATTCCTTTAAGGCCGGAAAATTATACTCACCGCGACGGCCGATTGCGCGCCGCCATTGGCGTCGTTCCAAATTGGTTAATATAATCTCACGCTTCATTCTTTGTTCGTTGGTTTCCTTCTCTCTCGGCTTTAATAAATCGGCCTTTAGATCTAGCAATTTTTGCTCAAAATTAACTCCTTTTTCTTTCATGCGCTCTAATCTTTTTTGAATTCGTTGCTCTCTGGCTTGCTCATCATAATTTGCATTGCTGTCTTGGGCAACCCAAACATATATGCAATCTATACAGTCAAAATATTCATCAGGGTCGCCGTCCAACCCGTTATCACAATATTTATACCCCAAATCTTTGACTTCTCTATGTAACTGGTTCGCTGTAGAGGAGGATTTTTCACTGCTGCTTTGGGCAAACAAATACACACTCAATCCCGCCAACACAAGGGCCAATACCCCCCATAACTTTATTGTCCGTTTTTTCATAGTTATTCTCCTATACTGCCTATTAAGACCAATTTATCAAAGCCGGCCAGCAAAGTCAAGCGTGTTTTTATTCCGTTTTCACAAAATGGAAAATGATACAATAACGTATAAAGTATGAAACCGATTTTGGATATTTCCCTTCTTCCCACAAGCACATTTGCCTGCGGGCCTGCTCAAGCCCTGCCGGCGTTACGTCAAACGCCGCTGGCCGATACATTATTTGAGCGCAGCCACCGCGCGCCGGATATCGTGCGCGAAATTTATGCCAACGCCGCCAAAGAACTGCGCCGATTATTAGACTTACCCCCGGATTACACGCTTTGTTTCTTCCCGGGCGGAGCCAACGCGGCTATGGACGCAGTGCTGTGGAACTTAACCAAAGACACGCTTTCGGGCCTAGCGTTTGGGGAATTTTCCAACCGGTGGGCACAGACCATGGCAAGCCGGTTATCCGGTGTAAAAAATACGGTGCGTTTTACCAAACCCGGCGAATTGTTCCCTGCCGAAGAACCCGACCCCAACGCCAGCCTGGTTGTGCTTACTCCCAATGAAACTTCCACCGGGGTGCAAATTCCTAACGATTACTTAACACGCGTTTGGCAAAAACGCGGGCCGGATACGCTCGTGGCGTGGGACGCTACCTCTTGCGCGGGCGGACGCAATTTACCCGGCAACTCATTTGATGTACTGCTATTTTCTTTACAAAAATGCTTTGGCGCCATGGGCGGAACGTCTGTACTTGTTTTAAGTCCGCGCGCCAAAGAACGTTTAAAACAAAACGCCGCTCGCCGCGCAGTACCGTACTTTTTAGATTTATCTTTAGCCGTCAAACACGCCGAGAATTTCCAAACAGTCAATACCCCCAACACCACCGCTATTTGGCTTTGCTATCAGGCCGCCTCTTGGATGAACAAACACGGCGGGATAAACGCGATGGACAAATTGTGCCGCCAACACGCCGCGTGGCTGATAGATTGGGCAAACAAAACCGATTTCATTACCCTGTTTGTAAAAGAAGAAAAATTCCGCTCGTACACCACGCTTACGTTGGCCCTGACCGACCCGCAATTAACTCCGGCCGCTATCAACTCGGCCCTCGCCGACACCGGACTAGCCAACTTACAAGACGGTTTGAAAAGTCACCCTTACGCACCGGCTAATACATTGCGCGTGGCGTGCTTTCCGTTTGTAGATATAAACGGTATAGAAGAATATAAAAAATTAACTGCCGCCCTGGATGAAATCGTGCGGCAGTTACGCAAAAAATAAAGGCGGCTACTGCGGCATTTCGTCCCGCACAATATAGCCGAATTTTTCCAAAAGCTCTGTATTGTTGCGCCAATCGGGCGACACCACCACCTGTAATTCCACCCGGCACGGACGTCCTAGAAATTCTTCCACCCGTTTTTGGGCGCGCTCGCGCAGTTTGGCAATCATCGCGCCGCCTTTGCCGATAAGTATCGGTTTTTGGCTTTCGCGCTCCACGTGAATAATGGCACGGATAAAATTTCTGTCGCCTAAGTTCTCGGTAAATTTTTCTATTTCCACAAAAGTGCTATACGGAATTTCTTTCTGATAGAGTAGGAAAATTTGCTCGCGGATAAATTCCGCCGCGTAAAAACGTTCCCAACGGTCCGTCCATTGGCCGGGCGGGAAATACGCCGGACTGACGGGCAAAACAGCGACTACCGCTTGTTTAAGCGCCGGCACGTTCACGCCTTTGGCCGCCGAAATGCGGAATTTTTTAGCGATTTTTAATTCATTGCAAATTTGTTTTTCAAGGGCGTCTAACTGCGCGGGATCCTTAACTAAATCAATTTTATTTAAAACGAGAAATACCGGGCAATAAACCGTTTTTAATTTTTCCGCTAACGCAGCGTTTAGCGCATAATCGGCGGTGGCATCTACTAAAAAAAGGATAACATCCGCCTCTTCGCTAACAGCCCGGTCCACGCACGAGAGCATGGTCTGTTGTAATTTATATTGCGGGCGCAAAAACCCGGGCGTATCCACAAATACAATTTGATAATTTTCGTCCTCGGCAATCGCCAAAATATTTTGACGAGTCGTCTGCGGCTTGTGCGTCACCGCCGACAGCAGCCCCCCGGCCAGTTGGTTAAGTAGCGTAGATTTGCCGGCATTGGGTAATCCGGCCAGTACAGCAAAACCGCTTCTAAAGTTTGTTTCGTCCATAACATCATTGTACCTATTTTTACGTATTAAGTGTTAAGTAAACCCACAAAACTTTTTAAGCGCGGCGCGGTACAGATATTACGGCATAATATAACTATCTAAAATTTGCGACACAAAGAAAACGTGATAATCGTTTTGCTGCCGGTCGTACCAGAGTTCTTGTATAGCCGTATCTAACTTATCTGCACTCATAGGGCGGGCATAAATCACACTGCACTCCAAGTGCATTCCGGGCACATCTAAAACC